>JAFGRF010000141.1 GCA_016935295.1 Caldifarciminota bacterium
AGGCCGCGTACGAGGAGCGAGGTTATCGCGTGTTTCTGGGGGAAGTCACCCATTCGCACCAGGCCGCAGTTCGTGACGCCGACAACCCGGCCATCGAGTTCTGCCACGGCCAGAAAGGTGTCGGGGTCTTGCATCAGCTTCTCGGTGCGGTCGCGCAGGCGCACCGGGCCGGAGGGTCTGCGGAAGCGGTCGGGCAGGGCCTCGCGCTGCGGCTGGTCCATCAGGTCGGCCAGTTCGCAGATGGCTTCGTAGTCACCGGGGACGGCGCGGCGGACAGCGACGGCCACTCTCACCGAATGCGCGACCAGCGGCGGAAGACATCGAGAATAGTCTGCTCGACCTTGGTACAGACGACTTTCATCAACTGCTCGGCTTTGGCCGGGTCGAAGTCGGGATAGCCTTCGCCCTGCTTGTAGAGCATTATGGAGCCGGGGAAGGGCGTCGCAGCGAGCCCCGGCTGGACCATGAACGCAAGGTCCTTGGAGTAGTCTTGTTTCCGCACATCCGCGGGATGGTCAACCTGGACCATGGCCGTTTCGTCGGTGCCGCCATGCCCACCCACGTGGCCGTAGACCTTCTTGACCTCTTCTGCGCAGAGAGCCCACCAGTCAAGGACCATGCTGTATGCCTTTTTCTCGCGGTACAGGCGGGCAGATATGTCCTTGAGCGCATTGGTGTTTCCGCCGTGTCCGTTCATGAAGACGATTTTGCGGAACCCGGCGTCGGACAGGCCGGCAGCGACCTCGAGCACGTAGTTCTCGAACGTGTCGGGCAGCACGGTGACCGAACCGGGATAGGGCAGGAGGGATTTGGTGATGCCGTAGTGCACGGGCGGCGCAATGAGCGCGTTCACGTTACCCGCGATCCGGGCGCAGATGGACTGCGGTATCTGGTTGTCGGTCCCGAGCCCGGTCACGCCGTGGGCTTCGACGGTGCCGACCGGCAGGAGCACCGCGTCGGTCTGCTTCGGCACCAGGCGCTTGAATTCCATCCAGTTCAGTTCTTCCAGCTTGCGGGTACGCGGAGTCGTTTTCATCGGCTGAGGATAGAGGAGCAAGTGCCATCCGTCAAGCCGGGCCCGGCTGCGTGGGAACTGGATCCGGGATTGAACCACAGAGAGCACTGAGACTCCGTGGGTAGGGACAGAAACCTCGTGTCACTCTCTCTTCGTCCTCTGTGCCCTCTGTGGTTGTCCCGATCTCTGATCTCATAGGTCAGTTCCAGCTTGATTCGGGGGCGCTTTTGGATACCCTGACAGGGCGACGGGAAAGACAGGGGGCTGACCGGTCCAGAGGCGTTCCGACAGAACCGAATGGAGGCAGTGAATGAAGAGACTGACCGTGGTGATGTTCCTCTTGCTGGCAACGGCCGGAAGCGTGATGGCGACGTCGTTCCTTGGACGTTCGGCCACGCTGAACAAGCAGTACCAGTTCTTCGGCTGGGCGAACTTCGGGTACAACCAGACCGCGGTGAGCTACAACTGGCAATCGGGCAAGTACGAGGCGCCAGAGGGGTTTCTCGCAACTCAGACCGTGGCCTGCGACCTGACGCTGGCGTTCGGCCTGACCTGCGACTTCGACATCGATGTGGTGGTTCCGGTGGCGATGAAGCAGAAGGACACACTCAAGTCGTCGGGTCTCGGCGATCTGATGGTCTACGGGCGCTACGGCATTCTCCAAGACCCTGAGAAGCCGCTCAAGGTCGCCTTGTTGCTCGGCGCCAACCTACCGACCGCGAGCAAGACCGCGAACCCGGCGCTCGGTGACCGGACGACGGACGTGGCCTTTGGTCTGTCCATGAACACGAAGAAGTACGGCAGGTTCCTCGGCTACATTCGGGCCGCGTACTGGTTCAACGGCCGCACCCCGGACGCCGGGGACGACACCAAGGTCGGAGACATGTTCGAGTACCTGCTGTGCGGCGACTACGCGGTCTCGAAGACGCTGACTCCCGAACTGGCGCTGTCCGGGTACATCCGCGACCAGACTGTCTGGGGTGGGACGTGGAAGCCCCAATCCCAAGGCAGCCTGCACCTTGTCAGCCTGCTACTGTGGTGGAAGCCGACAGCGACGCTGTCTATCCGTCCCAAGGTATCGGTGCCGCTGACGTTCATTTCCGAGGGCGGCACGATCGCCAACTGGTACGGCGGCCTGGATGTCTGGTTCTCGGTGCCCTGAGAACCGCTCAGGGCCTGTGGGAGTCTGAATAACTGAGGAGTTTACTATGAAGAAAGGCGACAAGCTGGTATGCGGTCTGTGCGGTCTGGCCGTTACGGTCTGTGACGAGTGTGGCTGCGAGACGCACGAACTCGTCTGCTGCGGCGAGCCGATGAAGGTTGAGAAGGCCAGGCCCAAGAAGAAGGCCAAGCCCGAGAGGAAAGCCAAGAAACGCTAGCTGCATAACTCAGGAGCGGCCCGGCCAGAACGCCGGGCCGCTCTCGCTATCTTGACTTGCGGTCGAGGCCATCCTAAGCTGGCTTCGTGACGGACCTCCGCACCGCCCGCATCATCGATGTCAATCTCAACCGGCTGACTGAAGGCCTGCGCGTGGTCGAGGACGTTGTGCGCCTCGCACTTGAGGACAGGCGGCTTCTCGTCGGTATCAGGAGACTGAGGACGCAGGTCGGCAAGGACGTGCGGACCTTGCGGCGACAGGTGATTTCCAGCCGCAAGAGCGAGACCGACCTCGGGCGCGGTGACCGATTTGACCGGACGAAACGGAAGAGCCTTGTAGACGTGCTGCTGGCCAACTTCAAGCGAGCTGAGGAGTCGGCGCGCGTCCTGGAAGAGGTGCTGAAGGTGTCGGAGCCAGGTCTGGCCGGCAAGTTTAAGGCCGTGCGATTCCGGCTGTACGACTTCGAGAGAGCAGCCGTAGCCGCGTCAGCGGACCTGGCGCAGAAAGACCGTCGCTAGTTCCCTTCGGTCCTGACCTCTTGGTGTCTTTGTGTCTTGGTGGTGAACTCCGGGGCCGGATGGCCGGACTTCCGGCGGCTTGACTTGGCGGAAGTGAAATCTATACTCTGCGAGCTTTGACTATTCCCGAACGCAGGAGGCAAGATGGCAAAAGATGACGAGAAAACCAGAGCTCTCGGCAGCGCCCTGGGGCAGATCGAGAAGCAGTTCGGCAAAGGCGCGGTGATGCGCCTGGGCCAGGATGCGCCCGCAGTCAGCGTCGAGGCGATTCCAACCGGTTCAATCGGGCTCGACGCCGTGCTGGGCGTCGGCGGCGTACCGCGCGGCCGGATTGTGGAGATCTACGGGCCCGAGGGTTCGGGCAAGACGACCCTCGTCCTCAACATCATCGCCCAGTGCCAGAAACTCGGCGGGACCGCGGCGTTCATCGACGCCGAGAACGCACTCGACCCGAACTACGCCAAAACCCTCGGAGTCGACCTCGATAACCTGCTGGTATCGCAACCCGATTCCGGCGAGCAAGCGCTGGAAATCGCCGAGATGATGACCCGCTCCGGCGGGCTTGACCTGTTTGTCATCGACTCGGTCGCAGCTCTGGTACCGCGGGCCGAAATCGAGGGCGAGATGGGCGACGCGTTCGTCGGGGTCCAGGCGCGGTTGATGTCGCAGGCGATGCGCAAGCTGTCGGGCGTTGCCGCACGCTCCAAGACGTGTGCCATCTTCACCAACCAGATTCGGCAGAAAATCGGGGTGATGTTCGGCAACCCGGAGACCACGACGGGCGGCCTTGCCCTCAAGTTCTACGCCACCATGCGTTTCGACATCCGGCGCATCGCCGCCATCAAGAAGGACGAGAACGTGGTCGGCAGCCGGACCCGGGTGAAAGTCGTCAAGAACAAGGTGGCACCGCCGTTCCGCATTGCCGAGTTCGACCTGATCTACGGGCAGGGCATCTCGCGTGCCGGTGAGCTCGTGGACATCGGCGTTGAGCAGGGCGTGTTCTCGAAGTCCGGCACCTGGTACGCGTTCGGCGATATGAGAATCGGCCAGGGCCGGGACGCGGCCATCCAGTTCCTGAACGAGAACGCGCAGGTCGCGAGCAAGGCTGAGACGCAGGTCTACGAGAAACTCAAAATCCCGAGAGCCAGCAAGATAGGCCAGCGCGAAGCCGAGGCGGATACCGAAGCCGCGAAGACACGAAAAACAAAGAGCTGAGGAAGGGATCGAGGGATACGGCTCGCCGGACGAAGTCAGACGCTAGAAGCTAGATGCTAGAAGTCAGAAGTACGGACATCTGCGGCATCTGCGCAGTCCGTGCTTGTTCTACCCGGAACCTTGGCGTTCTTGGCGGTTCTTGAGGTCTGGGCGGCTGGCATCTGTGTCCATCCGTGTTCATCCGTGGTTAGTCCATCCGTCTCCCGGTGAAGATAACTGCGCTTGAGCCGCAGAAAAGAAAAAGGCGGCGGAGTCAGGGCCAGCGGGCTGGCCCCAAGGTCATATCGGTCTTCCTCGACGGCAATTTCCTCTTTGGACTCGCCAGCGAGACTGTAGCAGCGCTCGGCCTGCACGTCGGGATGGAAGTCGACCGGGGCAAGCTCGATGATATCGCTCGCGAAGAACAGCAGTATCAGGCGCTGCAGTACGCCTTCCTGCTGCTTTCCTACAAGGCACGGACCACAAGTGAACTCCAGCAGCGGCTTGCACGCAAGGGCTTCTCACCTGACATCGTCTCCCGTACCTTGCAGCGGCTGTCCGAGTTGAACATGACAGACGACGCCGGATTCGCGCGGCGGTTCGCCGAGGACCGCATCACCGTAGGCCACAAAGGCAAGTGGCGGATCCGCGGGGAGCTGCTGAAGCGTGGCGTGGCCAAGGAGCACATCGAAGATGCGCTTGCCACGGCGCCGGACGAGAAAGCGGCCGCGCGGGAAGTGGCCGAGAAGTACCTGAGTCGGAATCGGCGACTGGAGCCCGACGTGCTCAAGCGCCGCCTGTACGCATTCCTCGCCCGCCGCGGCTTCTCACCGGACACGATACGGCAAGTCATCGACGTGGATGGGGCCGAGTCCACTTGACCGGCTCTGCATTCTGTTGCGCAGGCTAGGTTTGTCTATACAATAGACCCTCTATGAATCATCGCGAGCTGCGACGGACGTTTCTCGAGTTCTACGCCCAGCGGGACCACCGCGTAGTGCCGAGTTCGTCACTGATCCCGCGGGACGATCCGACCATGCTTTTCACCAGCGCGGGCATGGTTCAGTTCAAGCCTTATTGGGCAGGAACGGTCGAGTTACCGTACCGCCGGGCGACTTCTATCCAGAAGTGCCTGCGTGCGTCCGACCTTGACCAGGTGGGCAAGACCCCGCGCCACGGTACGTTCTTCGAGATGCTCGGCAACTTCTCGTTCGGGGATTACTTCAAGCACGAGGCGATTCCCTGGGCGTGGGAGTACCTGACCCAGGTCGTGAAGCTCGACGCCGAGCGGCTCTACGTCTCGGTATTCGCTGAAGACGATGAGGCCTACAATGTCTGGCGCAACAAAGTCGGGCTGCCGGCCAAGAAGGTTGTACGGCTGAGCGCGAAGGACAACTTCTGGGGCCCGGTTGGTGGCGGTGGCGCCTGCGGCCCGTGCTCGGAGATCTACGTCGACCTCGGGTTGGAGTTCGGCTGTGGCAGGGCGGAGTGTGCGCCGGGTTGCGATTGCGACCGGTTCAGCGAGGTCTACAACATTGTCTTCCCGCAGTTCAACCAGTTGCCGGACGGCACGCGCGAGCCCTTGAAGAACCGGGGCATCGACACCGGCATGGGTATGGAGCGGCTGGCGGCGGTGTCCCAGAAGAAGAAGACCATCTTCGAAACCGACCTGTATGCTCCGATTGTCAAGGCGACGGCCAGGATGCTGAACGTGGAGGTGAACAGCGAGTCGCGACAGATGCTCTACGTGGCCGCCGACCACGCGCGGGCTCTGACTTTCGCGATCGCCGACGGCGTCATACCGTCGAACGAGGCACGAGGCTACATCCTGCGCAGCATCCTGCGCCGGGCCCTGCTCTTCGCGCACCGCCGGGGCGTCAACGAGCCGTTTCTGTACAAGGTCTCGGGCGAGGTCGTGGAACTGATGCGGCAATGGTACCCGGAAGTCGTGGCCAAGCGCGAGCAGGCCGCGCTCATCATCAAGTCGGAAGAAGAGCGTTTCCTCCGTACTCTCGACGCCGGGCTCGAACGTTGGCAGAACGTGCTGGAAACGCACAAACGTGACAGTCTGATTCCCGGCGAGGACCTTTTCAAGCTGCACGACACTTTCGGTTTCCACATCGAGCTCGTCAAGGAGCTGGCCGCCGACGCCGGCGTTAAGCTCGACACCGACGGGTTCGAGCGGGCCATGCAGGAGCAGCGCGAGCGCAGCCGCAAGGAAACGTCCATCAGCACGACCGCGACCCCGGTGCATGAAGGTGCCGCCGACTGGGAGTTTGTCGGATACGAAAGCGACGAGGCCGATACCGAGATAACCAGCTTCGCGAAGCTGCCCGACGGCCTGTACGAAGTGGTCCTCAAGAGAAGTCCGTTCTACGCCGAAAGGGGCGGGCAGGTCGGTGACACGGGCAGGATCATGGGCGAGGGATTCGAGCTTGAGGTGCTGAACACCTACTACAAGCAAGGCGTACCCGCCTGCAAGGCGAAGCTCGTGAAAGGTGACGTCGCCGTCGGTAAGGTCATTGCTGCCGTGGATAGGGAGCGCAGACGCGAGATCGAGCGGGCGCACACCGCCACCCACCTGCTGCACGCCGCGCTCCGCAAGACGCTTGGCGACTACGTCAAGCAGGAAGGTTCGCTGGTCGAGCCGGGCCGGCTCCGCTTCGACTTTGCGGCGTTCGAGCCGATGTCACTCTCGCAGGTTCTGGCGGTGGAGCGGATGGTCTACGAGCAGGTGGTGGCCGACCGGCACGTCCAGGCACTGCGCAACACACCACTCGACGAGGCACGGGCGATGGGCGCGCTGGCGTTCTTCGGGGACCAGTACGGCGAGCAGGTGACGGTAGTGAAAGTCGACGACTTCTCGATGGAGCTTTGCGGCGGCACGCATCTCAGGAGCACCGGCCAGATTGGCCTGTTCCGCATCATCTCCGAGACCGGAGTGGCCGCGGGTATCCGGCGCATTGAGGCGCTGGTAGGCAAAGCAGCGTTCGAGAACGCGGCGTCCGAACGCGCCGTCGTTACCCAGCTTACAGACCGACTGGGCGGCACCGAAGAGACGCTGCTCAAGAAGGTCGAGGGACTTGCCGAGGAACAGAAGCGGCTGGGCGAGAAGCTGGCCGGCGTGTCCGCGCTACTGGCGCGCGCCGCCGGCGACGAACTGGCGGCCCGGGCCGATGACATCGGCGGCATCAGGGTAGTCACGAGCCATTTCCCGAAGTTCGAGACCGGAGAGCTCCGGCTCGTTTCCGACCGCATGCGCGAGTTGTTGAAAGAGAAGTACGTAGGCCTGCTCACCGGCGGCGAGGGGCCGCGCATCCGATACGTGGTCTTCGTTAGTCCTGACCTGCAGGCATCCCTGCCCGCGGGCAAGCTGGCCAAGTTGGTCGGCCCAGCCATGGGCGGCGGCGGCGGCGGCAGGCCGGACCTGGCTGAAGGCGGCGGCCAGCTCGACAAACTGACCGCGGGGCAAGAAGCCTTCAGAAGCGCGGTCAGAGCCGCAGTCTAGGTTTCACCAACAACCTCGTTTGTCCCCGCGGGCAGGCGTGGAGGTCGACTCGTACACCTCCGCACCCTGGGAGTTCATTTCTGGATTCTGACTGGTGCGAATCAGTCCTTCCGGACTGAGTCGACAGCGGTGGTCTCGGCTGACACGCTTGGGACAAGGTCTTTGGTCGGTTGATGATGTCGGCTGTGCACACCAGCCCTGCCCAGTTCCTTGAGCCTCGTCCGCTGCAACTGCGTATCCATGCCGGCCGTGTCGAACGGGAGCAACGCGACGGTGTGGGTTGGTCCCAGCGGCACAACGTAGTTCGAATCCACGTAGCCCGGCATGCGGTAGGGTTCCTGGCTCATGAAGTCGAGGGCTTGGACGTCCGCTTTGTCGAGAAGGAAGCGGTCGACCTGCTTCTCGATTTCGCGGTACACGGGCAGATAGCAGGACATGGTCATGCTGTACCGAGCAAGGGTGACGTTGCTGCCCTCGCCGACCAGCACCGCTGTCTCCGTTGTGGCCGGGCTGAACCCGGCCCGGCGCAGGCCGTCGACGATCTGATTCACTTCATCTGGGGTCAAGTCGGTGTCCTCGCCCACGGTCGAGAACAGCCGCCGAACGACAATGTCACCGAGCCGACTTCCGCCCAGCCACCAAGTCCGACTCATGATGGCACGGATGAACGAGACAGCATTGCGGCAGCGGTCGGCGTCGTCGTGTTTCAGCCCATGCCGCTTCCGGGCGAACTTGAGCGCCTGGTCGCGTTCGGTCAGGTCTACGTCACCGACGCGCAACACGCCGATGAACGGCCGCAGGATGTCAAACGCCATCCGGAACGTGTCGAAGTCGAAGGCAATCGAGCGATGTATCGGGATGCCGAGCAGGTTCGTGACCGTCTTGCGCAGCAGCTTGTCCCCGCCGATGGCGTAGGTGTGAGCGATCTTCTCCATGTGGGTGAAATCGGTGTTCGATGCCGCGGTCGTGATTCCCGGGACCTCGACCAGCAGGTCGCGCGGAATCGCCACCAGGCTGACCCTGGGAACGCCGAGGTTGATGTGGCAGACGATTACAATGTCGGAGTGACACATTTTTTCGCGCTCGTTCCTTTGCCGGCCTTCGTTCACGACCGGGCCGACTGCGCGGGCATCCTTGCCGATGATGAGGACGTTCACCGTTCCGGTCGGTGTCGGTTTGAGTTCGGTGGGAACGACACGGCGTGGCCTAGGCCCGAGCAAATAGAACGCAGCAACGAAGATGACGAGGGACACCCCGGCGGCGACAAACCAGACAGGGCCTACACGCCGCTTCACTGCTCAGAGGCAGGCAAGTCGAGTCGGAGCAGTGACGTCTGGGATCGCGTAGCACGACCCGGGTGGCTTTGTGTCTTGGTGCCTTTGTGGTGGATTCCCATCCGGACTCCGGACCTAGCGGGTGACCTTCAACCTCACCTGGTATCCTACAAGCTTCACCCGCTTGCGGATCTCTGCAATCACGAACCGCTCGTACGCGGGGGTGACTGCGTTGGGTTTGGTGGCCCGCAGCCGGAAAGTCGGCGGCCGCGTCCCGACCTGGTTGAGCGCGACCGGGCGGCAGTCAAAGCGCGGCTGGTTCCGCTCGAGTTGCGGGAAGACCTCGTCGCGGAGCTTCTGCGCCGGCACCTGCTGGCCACCGCTCTCCCAGACTTTGCGGGCCGCCCGCAACGACGCAGTCGCACCCTTGCCCTGCAGCACCGAAGTGAACAGGATGGGAGCGTAGTCAGCGAAGGCGAGCTCCTTCTTCACCCAGTCGCGCACCTTCTCCTTCAGCTTGGCCGGTACCGTGTCCATCTTGTTCGCGATGACGACCAGGCCGCGGTTCCGCTCTACCACGAGGTTGACGATGCGCTTGTCCTGGTTGGTCGGACCGTCGTAGGCGTCGAACATCACGAGGGCAACGTCGCAGCGCCGGATTTGGTCGATGGCACGGGTTACCGAGTAGTACTCGACCGGCTCACTAACCCTGGGCTTGCGCCGGATGCCGGCCGTGTCCAGCAACCGGTATGCGTGGCCGTCGAACTCAAATGACTCCTCGATGACGTCACGCGTCGTGCCGGGTGTGGCCGTGACAATCGAGCGCGAGTGGCCGAGCAGGTAGTTCATCAGCGATGATTTGCCGACGTTTGGCCGGCCGACAATCGCGAGCGAAAGCAGGTTGGTTCGTTTTGTCCCTTCAGCCTTGGGTAGCCGAGCGAGAATCGCCTCCAGCAGCTCGTCCACGCCGGTGCCCGCTTCCGCCGAAATCGGGATGAGCGTGGTGCCACCCAGCTTGTGGAAGTCGGCTTCCTCGAACTTGCTGCGGACGTCCAGCTTGTTCACCGCGACTACGAACTCGAGCCCGGCGCGGCGCAGGCGCGCGGCGATCTCCTCGTCGAGCGGCTGCAGTCCGGCCGAACCATCCACTACCAGTACGACGACCTCTGCCTGGTCCAGCGCGATCTGCACCTGCCGCTCGACCTCGCGGTTCATCTCTTCCTTCGAGTTGGGTACCAGCCCGCCGGTGTCCACGACCTTGAACCAGTTGCCGAGCCACTCTACCTCGCGGATGACACGGTCGCGGGTGATGCCCGGCTGCTGCAGGGTGATGGAAACGCGACCGCCGACCAGGCGGTTGAAGAGCGTTGACTTGCCGGTATTGGGCCGGCCGACGACTACGACCATGGCGCGTATTATAGCAGAAAGCCGGAAAGAGAAGAAGTCATGCCCCAGGTTGCGCGAACGCGGGCCGCTGTCTGACTAGGAGCCGCAGCTACCGGGCGGGCGGGGCAAACGGGTTGCGCTGTCGATCTCTCTGCCACGGACGCCTGCTGCGTAGCAGGTCGATGCGGTCAAGCGTGTCGGTGATGCTCTCTTCGGCCAACCCGGCTTCCTTCAGCAGCCCCTGCAAGCGCTCCCGACCGAGCGAGTCATCGCATCTGGACAATCCGTACAGCCCCTGGCGGATTCCGTTGGCAACGCCGGCCGCTAGCAAGAACGCAATCGACTCGGCGAGGTAAGGCACCGCTCGGTCGAGCATGCGTCTGCTCACCAGGGCGAGACCGATGTTGCCCAACTCGGTAGCCACACCCAACCGGTACCCGATCTCATGGGCCAGCGCCAGTGAAGACTCGTGGGACTTGAGTGCCCGGTCGGGTTCGCCTTTGTCCCGGTACAGGTTGCCGATGTTGCAGAGTGCGATTGTCGCGCCGAGCTTGTAGTCGATCTTGCGTGCTGTTTCCACTGCCTCGGCATAGCGTTCCAGTGCCTTGTCGGACTCGCCTCGGTCGCGAAGAACGCTGCCGATACCGCCCAGGCCGCTTACCACCCCTTCATCGTCGCCGGCCCGCCGAGACAGGTCCAGCCCGTCCTCCAGCGACCTGAGCGCAGGACCAAGCTCGCCTTTCTCTCGGAGGATGTTCCCGATGTTGCCGAGGCAGAGGGCCACGGCGGCCCGGTTGTCGCTCTCCCGGGCAATGGCCTGCGCTTCTTTGAAGTACTTGAGAGCACTGTCCAGTTCACCGTACTCGTGGCGTATGACTCCGATGTTGTTCAGGGCTGAGATTCTGCCCTGCGCATCGTCTTCCTGCGCGGCAATGCGGACCGATTCTTCGAACTTCTGCTGCGCGTCGGCCAAGCGGCCCTGCATGTAGTAGCATACGCCGGTCTGATTGAACAAGGGAGTGAGTTGCTTACCGCCAGCCTTCGACTGTGCGGTCTCGAAGTGCCCAATCGCCTGCTGCCACTGGTGCGCGGCCATGGAAGCAAGGCCATGCTCGAACGGTTGCCAGGCCGCAGGCTCTGAATCGGAAAACCTGCCAACGTGCTCCGCCATCCGGTAGAGATCGCGTGCAATCACGTCCAATCTCTTCCTGACAATCACCGACCTCAGCCAGCGCGGGAATTTCCTGCGGTTGCGGGCAATGGCTGTGCCGGCCACGACCGCGACGGCTACGACGATCAACGCTACCAGCAACAGGGCCGCCGGGTCGTTTCCCTGCGGGAGGACGCCGCCCATGGCCGGATTATAGCCATATATGTTTGCCGGTCAATCCGCCAACTTCCTGCCTCACACGGTCGACATTGAAATCCCTGTCGGCATGTCGTCTTCACCACCGACGGTGTCCGTGCTGTTGCGGGATTTGCAGGGCCGGCAGTTGGCTGTAGAATCGTGGCCGTGACGAATCAGGGCCCGAGCTTCTCCGGCGAGCTATGCCGCATCCTGACCGACGACGGTCTGGAGCTGAGCGGGTTGTATGCAGAGTCGCGTCAGAAGGAAAAGGTCAAAGGTCAAGAGTCAAAGGTCTGCCTGGTGCATGTTCACGGTTGGGACGGGAACTTCTACGAGAATAGGTTCATAGACCACGCTGCAGAAGCCTGCCGGCACGTCGGCGTGGCGTTCGCCGCATTTAACAACCGCGGCCACGACTATGTCGCCGACCTGCTGAGGCCCGCCAAGCGCGACTACCTCCAGGTGGGTGGGATGTTTGAGCGGTTCAGAGAAGGCATGCTCGACGTGAAGGCGGCGGTTGATTTCGCCTCGTCGCGCGGCTGCCCGGAGGTTATCCTGCAGGGACACAGCCTAGGCGCGATGAAGGTGACCTACTACCTGGCGAAGACGCATGACCCGCGAGTCGTCGGGCTCGTTCTGCTCTCCCCGGCCGATACGCTCGGCTGGATTCGTCAGAAGCTCGGTCGTGCGTTCCCCGCGGCGCTGGCGTACGCCCAACGCCTGGTCCGGCAGAGGCGAGGTAGAGAATTGATGCCCTCCCGCTTCTACGACAGCCCGGTCTCCGCCAGGACCTTCGTGGAAGCATACGGCCCGAAGTCGCTCACCGGCATCTTCAACATCAGCCGTACCGACCGGCGACGGTTTCCGGAATTGGCCACCGTCAGTGTCCCGGTTCTGCTCGCCGTGGGTACGGTCGAGGAGTACTTCGTAGGCACCGCGCAAGAGTTCGTGGATGAACTGGGTTTGAATCTCGAGAACTGCCGATGCTTCACCGGCGTCGTCATAGAGGGCGCGCCGCACAACTACCTTGGACATGAGCAGACGCTCGCCACCGAGCTTGAAGACTGGCTGCGTGACAGGATAGGCTGATGACGGACATCTTCGCAGTCTTGCGCGAGCGGGCGCTGGAGCGCCTGGCCGGGGCACCGGACGACGACTTCCGCGTACGGGGCATCTGGAAGGTGGAACTTGCGTTCAGGCCGAACCCGGCTGAGCGGACATTCCAGTATACGTTCTGGATTGCGATGACCCGTGGCCAAGGTTGCTGCTACTGCACCGGCGACGATTCACGCGGCCGCGAACTCGTTGGCACTGACGCGCGTGAGGCGGTGAAGGAAAAGAACTGCGTTTCGATAGCCGTGCTCGATTCGCTCTACGCATCACTGGAGCGAAAGCCGGCCGCGAGCTTTCAACTGGTCGGTACGCCGATTGAGAAGACCGATGCGCGGACCGAAATCATCCTGCACGAGGCAGAACGTCTTTTGACCGGCATCTGCGCTCGCCCGGCGCGAGTGGTCAACGTCGGGCTGGTTGGCAATATCGTGAGGGACTTGGTCGCACGTGGCTACGACGTGCGGGCAAGCGACATGGAACGGGATACGGTCGGAACGCGGGTACACGGCGTGCTGGTCGAGGACGGCACGAGGACATTCGACCTAGTGGCTCAATCGGACCTTGCTATTGTCACCGGTATGACCATCGCCACCGATTCGCTCGAGCTGATTGTCGAGGAGGCGCGCAAGGCCGGGACGAGGCTGTTGCTGTTTGCCGAAACCGGCGCCAACTTCGGCGAGGAGTACTGCCGGAGTATCGGGGTGGACACGGTCGTGTCCGAGCCGTTCCCGTTTTACATATTCCAGGGCACGAGTACGATAGAGGTATACCGCAGGACATAGAACAAACCCGAAGCACGAAGTCCGAATGACGAATCAATGCGGGCCAAAGCCCGAAGGCCGGATCTGTGATTCTCCGTTATTCGGGCTTCAATCGAACTTCGGGTTTCGTCATTCGGGTTTGCTTTAGCGTATGCGCTTTGACAATTTCTACGTGAGGGACGGCCGGTTCGTGGCCGATGGTGTCGCGCTGGACGGAATCGCGGGCCGGTATCCGACGCCGCTGTACGTCTATTCGGCCAACGGTATCCGCGCGAAGTACCGGCTGCTGAAGGAGCACTTCCCTGCTTTCGACATCTGCTATTCGCTGAAGGCAAACCCGAACCCATCGGTCTGCGCCGTTCTGCAGCGTGCCGGAGCCGGCGCTGAAGTCAGCTCGCCCAGGGAACTCGTGACCGCACTCGCTGCGGGATTCGCGTCAAAGAACATCGTCTACGTTGCGCCGGCCAAGACCGCGGCTGATGTCGAACAGGTGCTGCGGGCGGGTATACACGCCATTGCTGCCGACGCGGCCTCCGACCTTGAGCTGATCGATTCGGCCGCGCGTACGCTGGGTGTCAAGGTACGCGTGCTGCTGCGCATCAACACAAATGAAAGCCAGCCCGAGGCCAAGGAGGTGATGGTCGGCGGACCGAGCAAGTTCGGGTTCGACGAAGAGCAGGTCGTTGCCGAGGTCGCCGGGCTGAAGCTGAAACACACGCGGATTGCGGGGATTCAGGTCTATTCGGCGAGTCAGGTGCTGGATGGCGAGTGGCTCGCCGCGCACATTGAATACGTCTTCCGACTCGCGCGTCGACTGAGCCAAGAACTGGGATTCAAGCAGGAGACCGTGGACTTCGGCGGCGGGTTCGGCGTGCCCCAGCACGAGCTGGATCACGAGCTGGACCTGGCCGGTCTGGCAGAGGCTGTCGCCGGGCCGCTGGCCGAGTTCCGCACCGACAATCCCGATTGCCGGCTGATATTCGAGAGCGGCCGCTACCTCGTGGCCGAGTCGGGCGTGTTCGTCACGCGCGTGGTTCGAGTGAAGGAATCACGCGGTCGTGTCCTAGCAATCTGCGACGGTGGTATGAATGCGTTCGCGCGGCCCGTCTTCATGCGCATCAGGCACCCGGTCAGGCTGCTCAACCGCATGGAGGAGCAGGCGACTAATCATGTGGACGTATGTGGGCCGATATGCACGCCCCTCGATTGTCTGGCCAGGGATGCGTACCTGCCGATGCCCAAGGCTGGAGACATAGTCGGCTTTCTTAACGCGGGCGCGTACGGCTACACGATGAGCCTGCTCGACTTCATGAGCCGCGGGCGGCCGGCGGAGCTCATGGCGGACGCCGGCGAATTGCGGTTGGCAAGCAGCTAGCGGTCAGCGGACTATCCTCGCGCCGGCGCGGTCAAGTGCCGGCATGAGAAGCAGCGAGTCGTAAGGCACGCCGAGCCAGTCCTTTTCCTCCATGTAGTCGGCCAGCTCCCTTGGCACGGCATTTCTGAGCCGCAACGCGAAGTACCAGTTCCAGATGCCGGTCGTGAAGGCCGCGTCTGGCCGCGATGAGAAACCCATGTTGGCCAGCGGGATACTCTCCCGCACGGGCGAGGCTCCCAGCCACTTGCATACAGCCGCGAGCGTGTTCCGCGTGCGGTTGTTCGCGTAGTGGGTAGCGACCGCCATCAGTTCGAGAAACCGTCCGATGTCCTCGCCTCGGCAGCGTTTGGCTGAGTCGGTTGCGGCAATAACCGTGCCCGGGTGGTCTTCGAACCGGCCGGGCGGCAGGATGTCGATTCGTGCGATTCTGTTGCAGCCCCGCAGCACGCCTACCCATGTGGCGGCCGGCTCTGGAAGGAGCGCGGCGTCGTATTTTCCGGAGTACAATCCGGCTGCCAGCGCGGCCAGATCGTCTGCCTGCACGAGCTTCACCTGGGCGGACTCCGGGGCTGACGCCAGGCCGGGGACGGTAGTCGTGTGCCTGACGTGTTCGTGTTCGAGGGCCTGCATGAACCCGAGGACGGCCATCGAGTACTGGCCGATGTGCCCGACCGTTGTCGGTCTTGCCCGCACCCCGACCCACGCAATGAACTCCTTCCAGTCTGCGGTCGGTACGGCTGGATTCACGACGAGGAAGTCCTCGGCGCGCTGGAGCGGTGCGATGATCCGGACCGGCCGTCCCTCTAGTATGGTCCCGAGTATCTCGTCGGACCCGAGTATGCCTACCTGTGCGCGGCCGGAGAGGAGAGCGTCGAGCACGGCAGAGTCCGTGCCGTAGCCGGCCAACCTTAGCGACAGCGTGTTCTGCTCGCGGTCAAGCAGCGAGTAGGAATCCGGTTCAAGGACCTCTTTCAGGTACAGCCCGTAGCGGGCGCTGAACTCATCCGGATAGAGGCAGGCGTCAAAGAGCGGAGCTGCGTGATCGCTGAGGTGGTAGGCGATGGTGAGCGTCGGCACGGCCCAGGCGGTTGCTGTCCATAGTAGGAGCACCATGGCAGCCAGGGAGGTCCTCATCTGCCAGTTCCAGATGGAGTTCGCCGGCGCAGAACAAGAACTATGACCAGCGGTAGAGAAACCAGGGAGAGGAGCAGCGTTGCGATCCTCAGCCATCCGAGCCGGGCGTTCACGCTCAGGACGTGGGGTCCGGCCGGACAGCGGATGTAGCTGAAGTGGTCCGCCGTTTCATAGAAAGGAACCGGCTTGCCGTCGAGACGGATATCTAAGTCCGGGTAGTAGCTGACCGCCATGCGCAGGAAGCAGTCGGCGCTGGCCTGGAAGCCGGTGACGACATCCTGGTGCCGAATCCTCGTGCTGTCGATCAGCAGCGCAGGCAAGTCGGGCAACGACTCGGGGCGCTCGCCGGCCGGGACCGGTATGAAGTTCAGGGAGTGAGTCGTGTCGTTCAGTTCCAGTACATCAAGCAGGCGTCGCCAGTTTCGTGCAACGACGAAGCTGCCGTCAGGAGCCAGCGTGTCCGAGGCCATCGGCAGTATCCTGTTTGCGGCCAGAACCACGCCTTGATGGGTGCGACCGATAGCAAGAGGAGGCTCGCGCCGGGCCGCCACGAATCGGTTGTCCCAATCCATGTTGCGTTTGAGCAGGAGGAGCAGGGTCTCGCCACCGGGACCAGCGGCTCTGAGCAGCGTCGGCAGAGTGATGAAGTGGCTCACGCCCATGAGCGCGAGAGCCTTGTGCGTATCTTCGGATACGACACGCACGGCCGTGTCGCCGATGTCCCTTGCCACGTAGTCAACCCAGGGATAGACGTGGAGCATCGAGCGTGGGGCGTACTGGTGATAGGGCAGGCCCAGTGGTGTGGGGAATCCGCCATAGATGACACCCACCGTGGGCAGCCGGGATGTGCGGCGGGGGTCGTCGACTTTGGGCTCAGGGATGTTCAGGTCAAGAAGCCGCGCATGCGGCTCGCGACGTACGATCGGATAGATCTCCTCGCGCACGGCCGAGAAGTCGCTCCGATCGGGGAAGCGCATGATACGAAACCGGAACAGACAGTCTGACATCACGAGTCCCGCCATGACCGTGAAGACCACGCCGGACCTCACTCCTCGCCGGGCCACCGCATTCCGTATGACCTCGTAGGCACTGGGCACCAGGATGGCGGCGAAAAAGACGAAGAACACGAGGAAACGTTCGGGCGGGAGCCCGACGGTGATCAGGTATTGTTTCTCTTTGAGCAGGGTCGGGCCAAACGTCAGGAAGAGGCTGATGGCCAGGCCCAGCAAAGCCGCGACCTGAGAGCGGAAACTGCGGCGGAACAGAACGGCACCGACACCGACCAGCAGCAGCAAGCCCAGGCTCAGGCCCACGTAGCAGCCTTCATACCCTCCTACCCGTGGCTTGAACCCGAGCAGGACTGCCCAGTCCGGCACGCTCAGGTTGAGATGGGCAACCGGGAACCGATGCGATTCCTGTTCAGCAACGAACGGGACGAGAAAGAAAGCTGAGACGCCGGTGCCGGCCAGCGCCGCAATGCCCAGCGGCCGCCACTCACCCGCCGTCCGCCGCGGGCCACTTGCCAGGCACCACAGGGCGACAAGGGCGAGCGTGAACAGAGCATACACGAGGTGAGAGAGGAACAGCAGGCCGACCCAAAGACCGAGCAGCAGGCCGTGCCGCACGGTTGGGTGCGTGCTCTGTCCGCCGTTCCGTCTGTGCAGGATGCTTTCCAACGCAAGGAAGACACACGGCAGCAGCACGTAGACCAGCGCTTGCGGGTAGTTGGCAAGGCCGGCCAGGTACATCGTGCGCCAGGGAATAACGAGATAGGCGATGGCCCCGAGCACCGGGCCGTACCACGTTCCCGCCTCTTTCCTTTCTTCTCTCGTCGGTCGATTGCGCAGATACAGGAACATCGTCACCGCGCTGACCAAGTGCAGCAGGATCAGCAGTATCTGCACGGTCAGAAGGAGATTCCCGCGCGTGAGCAGCGCCAATGGCCCGGCAAGGAAATGGAAGAGTGGTGAATAGAACCTGAGCACCGGGAATCCTGAGTAGAACATGAAGGTGTAGAAGGGCGAGAGTCCCTCCTTCAGCGCGTGGTACACGACGTTGAGGCGGGCCAGATGGGGCCAGACGTCCACCGAAGATGGGTGACCCGGAGCGACGAACGAACGGCAGCTGAGAACCGCCGCCACGGCCAGAAGTCCTATTGCCAGGCCGCCTGCCACGACGGAGTGCCTTGTACCGGCCGTTTTCTGCGGAGGGCGCATGGGCTAATATAGCGACGGCGCCAAGAAGGGTCAATGCAGAATGCCATCCGGCAGATGTGGCGTGACGGCGCGGTCGGATGACCGCTTGACTGTTGCCCGCGGCGGCGCATACTAATCACGAGAGAAAATGCGAAAGGAAGAAGCATGAAAAAGGTAGCCGTGTTCGCTTTCAGTGGAGACCCGGCGACCTTCGCCCACGCGATGCTGAACGCGATGGACATGAAGGATCGGGGCTATGACGTCAAGCTGGTGGTGGAGGGCGACGCGACGAAGCTGTTGTCGCTTCTGCGCAATGAGACCAAGCCCTTTGCCGACGTGTACCGGCGCTGCCTTGCCTCAGGCCTGATCGACCGAGTGTGCCGGGCATGTGCAACGAGGAATGGAGTTGTGCCGGTGGTCATCGAACAGAACCTGAAGTTCGGCGATGAGATGGCCGGCCATCCGGCCATGGCCACCTACGTGGATCAGGGCTACGAGGTCGTGACGCTCTAGCGAGATGGAGCCGCAGCCAGGCCCGTTCGACGCGCTGGCCGACGAGTACGACTCGTGGTACGACGGCAAGGGCCGGATGGCGTTCGAAATCGAACTGGCGGCTCTGCGCCCGCTGCTCGCCGGACTGCCCAAGCCGTGGCTCGAGGTTGGGGTCGGCACCGGTCGGTTCGCGCAGGCGCTGGGAATCCCGCAGGGCGTAGACCCGTCTCCGGGGCTGCTCGAGAAGGCGCGCGCAAGAGGAATAGACGTCCTGTATGGCGAGGGAGAGGAGCTGGTGTTCCGCGCCGGCAGCTTCGGCACGGTGTTCCTGCTGACCACCTGGGCGTTCCTGGGCGATCCGCTCATCGTGCTGCGTGAATGCCGGCGTGTGCTCGCTGACGATGGTCGTCTGGTCAATGCCTATCTCGACCGCGACGGCAAGTGGGGCAGCAGCTATGCGGAGCGCGGCCAGCAGGGCCATCCGTTGTTCAGCTACGCTCACTTCGACCGGTACGAGTACGTCAAACGGCTGACCGAGCGGGCCGGGTTTGAGGTCATTAGCACGGTATCGACTCTGTTCCAAGGGCCGGGTGAGACCGTGGCCCTGGAAGAGCCTCGCCCCGGCTTCGTGCGCGGGGCGAGCTTCGTTGTTGTGGTGGCCCGTCCGGCTACTTGATGACCAGCTTCCTGGCGGCGTTGCCGAGGGCCGACTCGAGTCGGAGCAGGTAGATGCCGGACGGCAATGACCGAAGGTCAAGCAGAAGTGGTGAAGTCGGAATTCCGAATGACGAATATACCTGCCTGCCGGTGACGTCGTACAGGCAGACGCCGGCCGTCGACCTGGCGGGCAAAGACCATTCGACTCTGACGCTGCCGCCGGTCGGATTCGGCTCGACCGACAGAGCGACACATCTACCCGGCGTCGGTTTCTCTTCGGCGATGCCGACTTCTATGTGCCCCACTGAGTCGGTCTTGAACAGCAATATGCTGTCGTTGGGCGGGTCGGAAGTGCCGGCAAGCACGTAGCCGCCGTCAGCGGTCTGCCAGACAGCCGTTGCCTGCTCTCTGCTCTTCCCCGGCAACACGCTGGTCCAGACCGTGTCGAAGCCGGCGTCCAGCTTGACCAGCCAGGCCCGGGCCGAGTCGCCCCAGTCAATGGTCCCGGCAATCGCGTAGCCGCTGTCATTGGTGATGCACAGCGCCTTCGCCTTGCTCCCTGCGTTCGTGTCCGCGGGCGCGATATCGCGGGTCCACGTGGTCACTCCGGCTGAGTCGGTACGCAGGAGGTAGACCACATCGCGCGAATGCTGCGTGTCGAACTCGGAGCCAACAGCCAGAAATCCACCGTCCGGTGTCTCGCAGACCGCCTGCAGAGACGGGCCGACCGGGCCGGCGATGAGACGCGTCCAGAGCGTATCACCGGCGGAATCGGTCCGTACCAGCCGGACGTACGACCCCATGTAGTCGATCGCGTCGCCGCACAGGATGAAGCCACCATCCCGGGTCTCGGCCACGCCGTCGACAGTGGAACTCTGCACCAAGGGTTCGTCATAGGAGTGGAGCCACTCCTCGTTGCCGGCGGAATCGAGCCGCACGAGCCCCATGTCCAGCATCGAATCCCGGCCGGCGATGAGGCATCCGCCGTCGCTCGTGGCGATGAGCGCGTACGGCAGGCCGCGGTGCGGCGAATCGTAGGTCCAGATCGAGTCGCCCGCCGGGTCGAAGCCCTGCGCGAAGAAGCGGGAGCCGTTGCGAATCCCGGCAGCGACGAAGTCTCCTCCGCGCAGGGCACAGACGTAGCCGCTCCCATGGGCAACACCCAACAGGTGACGGACCGACGTCGTGTCGCCCAGCGAGTCTGTCCGTGCCAGGACGATACCGTACAAGGTTGTGTCCACCCAGGTTTCACCGGAGACCAGGTACCCGCCATCCGAGGTCAAGGCGACGGACCGGCCGACGTCCTGGCGAAACCAGTGCCAGCGGCGTTCGAACGTCACCGTTGCCAGCAACAGACCGGGAAGTGCGAGCAGCGCCATGGCTGCTCCTGAGCGGGAGGTTGCACGTATCATGGCGTTGTTTCTCTGCGGCTATTCGGTCTTCACCAGCTTGCGCGAAGCGCTGAAAGCCGGTCCCTGGAGCCGGCAGTAGTAGACGCCGCGCCCGACGCGATTCCCTGTATCATCGACACCGTCCCAGACAACCCCGCTGGTCACCGGCAGAGTCCGGACCAGCCGGCCGTCAACCGAGTAGATGCCAAGCTCAGCAGTGGCTGCGCGCGGCAGGTTGAAGCTGATTCTTGCGAGCCGGCCGAACGGATTGGGGCTTACCGACAGCCCGACCGGGGCGCTGCCTGCAGGCGGTGTTTCCTTCACGCTGACGTACTGCTTGGTCGTGTAGAGCTCGACCGGGTATCCCGGCGTGAGGTCGTGCCCCTGCAGCCCGGCGTAGTCCGGTGCGTAGCGCGGCGACCGGTGGACCGCGTTCTGGGCCGCGGGCGTGCCCTGGTACTTGGGCAGCGTATCAGTGACGGGGTTTATGTATGTCCAGACTATCTGGGTGTCAGGTGCGAGTTCGAAGAAGCGTCCGCTGTTGCCGTCGCAGATCAACGTGTTGCCGTTGGGTAGACGCTGGACGCTGCTCAACTGGGGCGAATAGAAAGAAGTAGGCGGGTCGGCTATGTACTGCCAGGCCGGGGATGCGGGGCCGTACGGCTCGCCGGGTCCTGGTTCCTCGTAGTATCCCAGGCTGTCGACCGGCGGCGTGAACTCAATGGCGGTCGAGTAGAGCGTGCCCGGCCGCTTCTGCCCGTTGTCGAACACCGTGATGTTCCCCGCGCCCGGTATGCCGCCGGGGATCCACGACGAGTGGTGGTGATGGTAGAGAATCTGGTCGGTGCTGTCGCCGCGGCGGTAGGTCTGGGGATTGCCCCAGCGGTAGAGCAGGTCGCCGCCCTTGCCGTAACGGCCGCCGGTGTGCCCCGCTGCCTCCTCGGTTGTGGTGCCGTGGTCGATGACCCAGACTTCGTTGAAGTCGCGAGCGGCGAAGAGGATCTGGTTCCAGTCGGCGTGGTAGTCGAGCGCGTTGGCATGGATCCAGTCAGCCGGGTTCGGCGAAGCCTGGTCGACGAAGTTCAAGTCGACGAGTTCAGGATGGTCCCCGACCACGCCGTAGTTCTGCTTCGTAGAATCGTAGTCCTGGATGAGATGGTCCCAGACGTGCCACTTCCAGACGATGCTGTCGGTCTGCGGGTCGACCTCGATGATGTGGTCGGGCCAGAGCTTGTTCGCCGACAGCTTCGTCGTATCCCGGCCGGCCGCGATTGCCTCGTCTCTGGTCTTCATTTCCCAGGCGATCGCCAGCAGGTTCCCGTTGGGCAGCCAGATGGCGTCGTGGTGCTGGCAGTGGAGCGAGTCGGAGTAGTCGAACGACCATGTCTTGTTGCCGTCCCAGTCGATGAGTGAGACGCGGCCGCCGTTGAGGAAGTTGGGATTGCTCAGGTTGCCGATCTGGGACACGAGTCCGTTCTCCAGCAGATAGAGCGCACCCACGGTTTTGTCGGTCACAAGCCAACGGTGGATGGTGCGGCCTTTGTTGTCAATCAGGTAGAAAGCCCTGCCGCCGTTGTTTGCGAACAGCGTGTAGCCCTCCCAGGCCAGCGAGTCCCAGTGGCGAAGCCCGATGGTCGTCGAGTCAGCCGAGAGCTCGCGCACGAAGCCGCGGATGGAATCGTCCAGCGCGCTGGCGTCATCCCAAGTCGGTACCCGCACCATGGTCGACTCGCCGAAGTGGAGGGCATTCGCGTTATCGCTGTTGTCGGGCTGGCCCGGAGTCCAGTTGACATAGTCCAGAGTTTCGTCGGTGACCCAGTGCCAGCCGCTGTCCGGTTCGGGCGAGCCGAAGTCCTGGGTGCCGCCGAGCCACGGGCCGGCCAGACGGCGCGTATCGAACCGCGTGTGCCAGTAGATACCCGAGTCGACAAGGCCGAATACGAAGTCATTCTCGGCCTGCGACGTGAGAGTCGCCAGGTACCCGCCGTGGCCGAGCGCCGAATCCCAGGCGAAGTTCCAGTTCAGGCCGTCCGGCGTGCTGATGGCATCGTAATAGTGAATGCTCCCGTCCGGGTGCACCCACGGTTCAGGCTGAGCGCCGGCGAGGCCGGCGAAGAGCGCGACTCCGGCAAATAGAATCGCGATTGGTGACGAGAATCTGGACGTCTTCATGTTTCTGCTCCTTAGCTTGTCGGGCTTGCCCACCGGCGTGCGGTCTGCTGAACGGCTCGACCGGCTGCAAGCTGCTTTCGAACCCTCTGGAATCGTGGTCCTCCAGCAAGGACGGATAATCTTAGTTCTACAAGTCCGTCACGTCAAGCCAACTGGACGCGTTGCTGTCAATCGTATTGAGGCGATGTTCGGATCGCCGCCGCGTGCTCCGCCAGGGTGCGCGAGAACGTGTGACTGCCGTCGCCGCGGGCCACGAAGAAGAGATAGTCGTTCCGCTCCGGATAGAGCGCGGCGGCAAGCGCCCGGCGCCCCGGGTTGCAGATCGGGCCGGGTGGGAGGCCGAGGTGTAGATAGGTGTTGTAGGGCGATTCGAGCTTCGTGTCCGCTACCGATAGCCGTCCCTTGCGCTCAGGCAGAAGATACTCGACCGTGGCGCACGATTGAAGCGGCAGGCGGCGGCGCAGGCGGTTTGCGAACACGCCGGCGATGCGCGGATACTCCTCCGGTACCCTGGCCTCGCGTTCGACGATGGAAGCGAGAATGACGGTCTGGGAAGGGGTGAGGGATGAGGGGCGAGGGGCCGGGGTTGAGTCGCGGAGTTCTGCCAGCACGGAAAAGAACTGACGGACAAGCCGGCGTACAACCTCAGACGGCTCCGAATTCGTCAGGAACTCATAGGTCTCGGGGAACAGGTAGCCTTCCGCCGTTGGTGCTTCCATGCTGAACTCCCCAAGGATGCTTGTATCCATGCACGCACTCAGGAAGCTGTCGGCGGGGCAGACGCCGCGTTCCGCCAGTGCCTTTGCGATCTGGCTCATGACGTAGCCTTCGGGGATTGTCACCATCACAAGCGCGGGTTCCTCGCCGGCCAGCAGCTTGAGCACGTGCCGCTCGCCCGTGCCTACCGGCAGGCGGTACCGGTTGGGCTTGATGCGCGGCGCGTAGTTGTAGTACCAGGCGTAGAACAAGAACAGCGGCTTGGAGCCGATGACCTGCTTCGCGGAGAGGGTATCGGCGATGGTCCTGATGCCCTGGCCGGGTCGGATGGCCACCTCCACCCGCCGGCCATTCGGCCGCGCCGAGGAACACGACAAGGAACTTACCACTAAGACACAAAGGCACAAAGAGATCAGGATCCGGACCTTGGTGTCTTGGTGTCTTGGTGGTTGAATGTCCTAGCTCCGTGATGCGAGGAAATCCTCAAGGATGATGGTTGCGGCGATCCGGTCCACTGCTTCTCGCCGTTTCTTGTCTCTGCCCGTTGCCGCTCGGCGGCCGGTAGCGAGTTCGCGTCTGCCGCGGGACTCCTCCAGTACTTCAATTGCCCGCGCCGTGGAGAACCGCTCGTCGAATGTCGTCACCGGCAAGCCGGTGGCCTTCCGGAGTTGCCCGGCGAAGCTTCGGACCTGCTCGGACCGTCGGCTGGGCTTGCCGGATTGAGCCACGGGCAGGCCGATGACGATCTCGTCCACCTCCTGCGTGACGATGAGGCGCTTGAGCGCTTCGAGCAGTTCGCTCTCGGTCGCGTGGTGGATGGTCGGCAGGGCTTGCGCGATGGTCCGGGTCGGGTCCGAGACCGCGACGCCGGTGTGCCGCTCGCCGTAGTCGATGCAGAGGATTCTGCCCATGGGGCTAAAGTGTAGAAGACAGCCCGCGCGCTGTCCAGCACATAGACGTCGGAGGTGATTGACCACGGATGAACACAGACGAACACAGACGACGCGCACTGTCGGGCCTCCGAGGCCAACGATGAATCTCTCGGGCATCCGCAGATTCAGGACTCCCGACTTGCTACATCCAGCAGTGCGACCACGCCGCCACTCGACCATCGGAGCTCTTGACCACCGGAGCCATCTTCAGGTTCCTGCATTCTGGCTTCTGGTATCGGACTTCTGAATTGTCCGGCCAAAGCTGCGTGCGGCGCCCTCGACATCGCGAACCACAGTCTCGCCGCCGCTACCGCGTCACGCAGTGTCTGAGCACGAACGCGGTACAGAACACTAGACGGAAACCTGACCGCCACCAACGATGGCATTCGGCAATTCGTTCCACAAGTCAATCTGCGGGTCACTTGCAGAATCATTCTGCGTGTGATTCGCCGACTGAATTCCCGACTTAGTCCCAGATTTAACTCACAAGTGACTCTAAGATTCGCCCCACAAGTCATTCAGTAACCGAATCTACGATTCGCTCCTGGATTCAGCCGCAGATTCAGTCGCTAACTCATTCCACGGGTGACCCTTAGGCTCAGCCGATGAGTCACTCTCAGGTTCAATTTCCGATTCAATCCCTGAACCAACGCGGAAACCACCCCGGGGGCGACCCAGGGGGTGACCCCCCCATTGGTTCCCCGACTGAATCCCAGAGTGCTAATCCACGCGACGCGCAGCGCAACTTGGAGCTTGACTTGCGGCGTATATTGTTGTAAAACAAGCCGTTATACTACTAAGCCGGTAGTTGACTGATCGAGCTATTGCTCGGCCCATGTCGCGGTCTTGTATATTCGGTCGTCAGCATGCCTTTCAGCCATGAAACAGCTGACCGGCCGAGCAGTTCAGACCTCGCGAAAGGCTACAATCGGGTGCGCCGCCCGGCATCTTCGGGCGCTTGACGCGGGCGAAGACCGGATTGCGTCTCGGAGCGACGCGTGTGGTTGTGCGACCTGTATCGTATTTCGGACACGAGTGTTGCACAAATCAGACACTCTCGACTTCGGCCCGACTAGCCCCGGATTCTAACAACCGCCGTATCGGGTAGTTACGCAAGCAGCCTTCCATGACGCCTCCGGCACGGCGCGTGCTCTATTGCGGCCGATGATGCATGTCAAACAAGACCCCGGCACAAGTCGCAGGTCCGTGTTTCATCCGGCTGCACCGAGCCGGCTACTGGGTGTGACGCGTCAGGAATGGGCCTGACGTGATAGAATCTCTGAGGGAGGCAGCGTGAAACGCTACAAGTACGGAGTGGTAGTCCTCGTTCTCGTCGCAGCAGTTGGGACGACTGTGGCGAATTGGACCGACGACTTTGAGAGCTACCCAGCAGGGCAGTGGCCGTCGCCAGACTGGATATCCAGCGGTAATAGCGACGGCTACATCGTCACTGACGTCAAGCATGGCGGCGAGAAGTCATTTAGGATGTACGGTGTTCTCGGTGCGTACTGGGGAGCTCTCGCGCACAGATACATAGGCACAGACGCAGCATATACCATCGATTTCTGGATCCGCAACGGAGATGAGCCGATACCACCTTCCGGGCACCAGTACCGAGGTTCCATCGACCTTCATACGCAGGCGAACTGGGTTCCTCCCGCCGCACGCATCATGGACTGGGATAAGTACGGCCAGGTGCACGGGCGGGGCGGTACGCTGTTGGGTTCCTACAACACACTGACTTGGTATCACGTCGAGGTACTGTACGAGCGCAATGCGACGGCGGTACACATGGAGTATTGGATTGACGGTGTGTACAAGGGCGAGGAGAACCTGGCTGCGTCGTCGTCCGAACTCGACTTCGACTACATCGCGTTGACGGCACAGGCAGGCACCGTCTGGTACGACGACGTCAGCGTCACCACGCCAGCTGTCGATGCCACGGTCGACTTCGACCCTGACATGCTCAACTTGAAGAGTCGGGGGAGCTGGGTCACATGCTATGTCGAACTCCCCTGCGGCTACTCGGTTCGCGACGTTGAGCTGGCAACGGTGGCCATCAGTCAGATCAATGGACAACCCCTTGTCCCACCACTGTATCGTGAAGGTCCGACCGGAATCGGGGACTACGACCATGACGAGATCCCTGACCTGATGGTGAAGTTCGACCGGCAGGAGCTAATAGCCATCCTGGGGGGCATGGGCATCAAGGGTGGCGACCACGTTGAACTGACCGTCATCGGCAATCTCATAGCAGGGCGGACGTTTGCTGGCTCGGACCTGATCGGGATTGTCGAGACCGGCGACGGGCAGGAGGGAGACGTGGTCGGGCTGCCGAACGGTAAGCGGCGGGCGTCGCTAGAGGTCGTTCCCTTCGGCAACGCGTTCCGACTGAGCTACACGCTTGCGACCGGTGGGTACGCGCGCCTCGATATTCACGACGTGAACGGACGCCTGATTCGGACACTCGTGGATGCGCAGCAGACATCGGACCGACATGCCGTCACCTGGAGTGGAACCGATGCTAGCGGCCGGAAGCTGCCCAGGGGTGCGTACTTCGCGACAATGCGGGTCGGCGAGTTCACGGCGACGCGGAAGATGGTGAAGTCTGAATAGTCACACCCAAGGAAAGGGGCGAGACCCGGCGCAGCCAGCCTCGCCCCCAACTTGGAGAGTGGCGGCACCGAGCCATGACGACTAACTTGGCCTCGAGGTGCGCGGGGCACTTGAATGGAGGTACACAGTGAGAAAAGCAAGCGTAGTAGTGCTGCTGGTGGCCGGCACTTTGCTGGCCGCGGGTCCGACCATGCAAGGCCAGCCCGTCGGCAAGGTGAGCGTCGACTGCCTGCCGATGGGCGTGCCGAGGCACATGAACCTGCAGGGGTACTTGACCGACACACAGGGCAACCCAGTGGACACGACTCTTCAGATGGGCTTCAAGATATTCCGAGAAGGAGCGGCAGTCTGGACGGAGACTCAGCCAAGTTGTGTGGTGAATTCGGGGCTGTTCTGCGTCACACTAGGCAGCGTGAACCCAAGCCAGATTCCGTTCAGCGTGTTCGAACCCGGGACGCCTTGTTCGCTCCAAGTCACGATTGGCAGCGACACGCTGCCCAAGGTCGAAATCACGAGTGTCGGGTTTGCGTATCGCAGCGTCAAGAGTGACACAGCAGTGTTTGCCCTGGGCGCACCGCCGACAGGTTCTGCCGGTGGTGACCTGACCGGTTCCTATCCCGATCCAACTGTCACGAGGCTGTGGGGCAATCCAGTTTCAATGTCCACCCCCCCAGACCGGCCAAGTGCTGAAGTGGACCGGCAGCCTATGGGCGCCTGGCAACGAGAGTGCTGGACCTCACAATCACCTTGGTGAAACGTGGAGAACGACATCACTCACGCGCGGACTGCTGACTGTCGTGCAGGCCAACACGGCGGACTCGGTCTTCGGCCTCGTCGACTCTGCTGTCAACTCCGGCACCGGGCACACGTTCGGAGCCATGTTCTCGGCGAGCGGAACAGGCACGCACGACAAGGTGGGGGTCCTAGAGATGGTCATATAATGACTTTACAGGTATCTACTCTTCCTGTATGCTCAATGCATG
>JAFGRF010000142.1 GCA_016935295.1 Caldifarciminota bacterium
AACCAGTAGCTGGTCTCTGCGAGTTCTTGCTGAGCGCCTTCGAGCTTGCTGATGAACTCAGCGTCAGAGCGGCTGCGCGTCCCCTCGCAGTAGTGGGCTCCGACAGACGTGCCTGCCCGCAGCATCTGCCTTCCGATGACTTGGGCGACCGTGGTGCTGGGCAGCGCCGAGTACAGCCGAATGACCTGCAGGGCAAAGTCGCGCATCCGCCGATTCAGGTCAGTCTTGCGTTCAGCATTCACTGTTCCACCGTTCGCGTCTCTCTTCCGCCATTCATTATTCCGCACTCATCGCTCAGCGTTTGCGTCCAGCAGGACGGAGTTGTTCTTCTTTGTAGTCAGGGGACAGGAAGACCCTTCGACCGAGCTCGGGGCAGGCCTTGCGGTCAGCGCAAAACTCGGGACAGCCCCCGGCCGCGAGGACGCGGCCGCAATCCGGTACAGTCCCGGTTTTCCGCCCAACGATCGGCTTCGGCGGACTCTTGCCCATTGCGGGAAGAGAATAGACGCGGGCCACGGGAAGTCAATGGGACGTAACTAGAAACCAGACGTCAGGACCGCTCGTAGGCGGCCAGGAAGTCCTCGCGCTTGATGCCTGCCTGCGTGCAGATGGTCCGCAGCGTTGACGCCTTGATGGTCGGGTGATTCGGCATTGTCAGGGGCGTGCGCGTACCGTCCTGGTTCTGCCGAATCATGCCGATATGCTCGCGTTCACGGACGAGTGTGAATCCGAGTGACTGAAGCGACCTGATGACCCGCGCCTTGGGGGCATCTACCGGGAACTTCGGCATCAGACCGCGATGGCTTCGTCGGTGAGGTAGGCTTCGAGCACGGCGGAGTCGGCGTCGAGTGCATCCGGGCCGAAGGTATCCAGGTGGAACCGGATGGCCGACTTGACGTCAGTCACGGCTGCCTCGTAGGTATCACCCTCACCGACCACGACCCCCTTCAGGCCAAGCGGATAAGCCACGTACCCATCGGAGTGTTTCTCGACGATGATCTTGAAGTTCGTCATGTCTTTCTCCTATGTTGCTGCGTAAGTTGTAGCTCGGAAACGCACCCGAGTCAAGCGGAGAACTTCACGAGCGGGCAAGCCTTGATTGGCTCTTCCTGGATGTCGGGCAAAGTGTGAACGCTGAGCGCGGAACGATGAATCCTCAGCCGAGGGCGATTCAGGAACTCATGCCGAAGTTGCTCTTCTTTGTACTCCGGGGACAGGAAGGCCTTGCGGTCGCGGGAGAACCGCTCAACCAATTCAACGACCGGCTTCGGCGGACTCGTGCCCATTGAGGCTCTAGAATAGGTCGAAGCTATGCGAAGTCAAGAGTTCGCCGAAGTGTGACAAGGGGCAGGGCGAGGAGCGTGCCGGTGAGTTGGGTAGAGAACAGGTCGAGGAGCCTGTCGGGGAGCTTGGGAGAGGACTCGTCGGAGAGCTCACCGGAGAGCGTGCTGATGAGCTCGGGCGGGAATCTGCCGAAGAACCCGCCGAGGAACGTGGCGAGGAGCCTGCCGAGGAGCGTGCCGATGAGCTTGGGAGTGAGCTTCCCATCGAGATTGGGAGAGAACTCGCCAGTGAGCTCGCCGTTGAGCTTGCCACGGAGCTGGACAATGAACTTCCCGGAAAACCGGCCGTTGAGCCTGGGAGAGAATTCGCCGGAGAGTCTGCCGAGTTGCCGGCCGGGAATTCCCCCGAGAGGGGGTGTCATTGCCGGCGAACCATGAGCAACGCGCTCACAGTGCGAAGCTTACGATGACAGGCGAGAGAACCCGCGTGATAAGAATCCTTATCATGCGGACCGGGGCGTCGGGCACTACAACCTATTGTGTTGGCCTGATTGTGGACCACAATTCTGCCGTCCACCCCTCGGCCCGGAGGCCGCCTAGAGGGCTGCAGTTGCCGATGCAGTTGAAGACCGATTGGACCTTCGAATAACCGGCACTTTCTCCGGTACAATGCGTCGTCCAATGACGCGAACAATGTCGGGTACGATTGAGGATTCAGGTTAAGGTTGAGGTTGAGGTCAAGGTCAAGATAGAGGTTGAGATTCAGGTTGAGGTTGAGTTCAGGATTCTGTTGACGATACAGTGCGCGACGCAGTTTGAAACGCATTTGACGATACGCTTGCCGGTACTTTCTGACGAACAATCCGAGGTACATTGACGGGTTCAATCGCGCTTTCGTCGCGCGGTGTCATCTTCAAGGCACTTCTGTTCAGTTTGGCGGGCGACACGAGACTTGTGTATAATACCCGGGAAGCAATGAAGCAGAGGAGAGCATGATGCGCACTATTGTCATCCTCGTATGCCTGTTCGGGGCGGTCGGTCTGGTGCCGGCCGCGAACATCCTGCCGAATTCGTCGTTTGAGGACTGGCTGTTCGGAATGCCGGTTGGCTGGTTGACTTCCGAGTTGCTCTATCCGGGTTCGGCGGTACAGGACACTATCAGCAACACCGGCATGTATTCCGTGAAGCTCGCCGGCACTGACACAGCGGCGTTCGTCGGCACGACCGTTGCCGTCACGCCCGGTCGCAGCTACTACTTCTCCGGGTACGCACTGGTGCCGGGAGCGCTTGGCGGCTCGTTCGTGCTTCTGTTCCTGACCGCGACAGGAGACACGCTGGGGAATCCCGAGCTGCTTCCCGTCTACTACTCCGGGTCCGGGTATCGTGAGTACACCACGTGGGTGACTGCACCGGATTCGGCCGCCGGGATAGGTGTGGGATTCGCCACTCTGAGCGGTCTGGAGGCGAATGTGGACGACATGACGCTCGACGATACGACATCGGTCGGAACCGTGGAATCTCCAGTCCGCCCGCGGGCAGTCAGTTCCCATCCCCGCAGGGTTCTATCCGTCGGCGGGGCAATGGTTCAGCCCGGCACTGCGGCGCCGGTCCATGATGCGCTTGGACGCCGCGTGGCCGGCCGACCCCGAAGCGGCGTCTACTTCGTGATGCCGGAAAGGCAGGAGTAGATGGCAACGGTTGAGTTCTACGTGGAGGAGCGCGACGAGGGGTTCGTGGCCCGGTCGTCCTGCGGCTGTATTGTGACCGAGGCCGGCACACTGGAGGAGCTCTACACCAACGTGCGCGAGGCGGCGGCCTGTCACGCCGGGGAATGCGGTCGGCCGGACAGCATCCGTCTGCGGTTCATCAAGGTCGAGCGCGAAGAGACAATCACGCCGTGAAGCTCCCGCGCGACCTGTCCGGGCAGGAGCTCGTGCGTCTGCTCAAGCACTACGGCTACGAAGAGACGCACCGAGCCGGCAGCCACATGCGGCTGACTACCCGCGAGCACGGCGAGCATCACATCACAGTTCCGGCACATGACCACCTGCGGGTGGGCACGCTTGGGTACATCCTGGACAGCGTGGCCCATCATCTGGGGCTGAACCGGCAGGACCTCACGCGGGAGCTGTTCGGCGCGTGGTGAGTCTGCGGGGCGTTCTTCTGGTCTGGATCGGGTTGATGGGGCTGGCTGCAACCGCCGCTTCGCTGGTGCTGCTGCGGCTGTTTCCCAGGGCCTTTTCTGACACGGGCCGTGCATTGGTCTGGCCATGGCAGGCTTCAGCCAGTCGGCCCGCCCGGTCAAGAGGCTGGCTGGTCCTGGCCGCGGTTCTCCTATCGGCCTGCGTAGTCATCGTCGGCATCATTTTGCTGCTGGCGTAGGCACGGCGTCAGCCAGCGCGGCGCAGAAGATAGAGTCGCATCGACCAGGGACAAAGCAAGCCGTAAGGAAGTCAATGCCGAACTTCGACCTTTCCTTTTGCTTTGTCCTTAGTCCTTTGTACTTGGCCGTGCGCTTCTTCGTTTGCGCGCGGCCGTCATTCGAGTAACATCTTCGCTCTTGGCACAGGAGAAACGACTCAGTTCCGTAGACCTTTCCGGCCATCTCGGCCGCGCAATCTGGCAGGTGGCCTGGCCGGTGATGACCGGTCAGTTGCTGTACACGATGCTGAGTGTCGTGGATATGTTCTGGGTCGGACGGCTCGGTCCGGCCACGGTTGCCGCGGTTGCCCTCGGCGGGGCAGCGCTTGGCGTTCTCTATTCTGTCGGGCAGGTGGTCATGGTCGGTGTGACAGCCACGGCCGCGCGTGCGGCGGGCGCCGACAGCAGAGACGGGGTCCGGGACAGCATCAGACACGGCCTGTTTCTTGCCCTGTTCGGCTCGGTCCCTCTTGCCGTGGTGGGCGTACTGCTTTCGGGTCGCATCCTTGCCTGGTTCGGTGCAGCGCCGGACGTGGTCGCCGCCGGGTGGGGTTACCTTGCG
>JAFGRF010000143.1 GCA_016935295.1 Caldifarciminota bacterium
ACGTCGATTCGAGGCATCTCTCAGGCGAGACCCCTCCAATCGCTTCGCTCCGTCGGGGTGACAGCCGGCGGCTCGATAGACAGTGCTGGCGATGAGCAGTCTGCCGCTTCTCCTGTTCCTGGTGCTCCTCGGCATGGCAAACGCCGGCGCGTTCACGCCGGAGCCGTATCCAGACGCCGCAGTCATCCGCTTCGTCAATGGTCTCAGCATCGACACGCGCACCGCCGCACTGCCTGAACCAGGCTCGTCAATGGAAGCCGGAACATCGTGGCTCGTACATGTCGTAGGCCCGGTGCGCCAGAAATGGATGACGGAACTCAGGCGTCTCGGCGCGAATCCGGTCTGCTACCTCGCCTATCAGACGCTGGTCTGCCGTCCCTGGCGCGACGTGTCGGCAGACGACGTGAGCAGACTCGATTTCGTCGACTGGCTCGGCCCGTTTCCATCAGCGGCCAAGCTCGCGCCCGAACTCACGGCCACGTCCCTGGAAAACGGGGACAGTCCCTCGGAGCGCGAGGACGCGCGGTACAGTCCCCGTTTTCCTACTTCCAGCTCCTCCCTCCTCCTTCCTCCCTCCTCCCTCTTTGTCCTCTCTGTCTGGCCCGGCGAGGACCCGAACGTCGTCGCGCAGGTGGTTGCCGCTTCGGGCGGCGAGGTGGAAGGCATCGTCGGCCGTTCGGTCAGCTTCCGGGCCGATGCCCTGCGACCAGCCGAGCTGGCCAGGCTTGAGCCGGTCGCCTGGGTCCAACAGCGCGCTCCGGCCAGACGGTTCAACAACGACGTCCAGTGGGTCACGCAGATTGGCTGGCGTCCGGACGTGCCGGACGAGGCCACCGGCCGCCCGATCTGGCAACGCGGGATCCGCGGACAGAACATGGTTGTCGGCCTGTTCGATACGGGGATAAGGACCGAGCACGACATGTTCATCGACCCGGTTGTCCCTGTGACCGGACCAGGCCTGTATCCTCAACACCGCAAGCTCGTTGCCTACAAGCTGTACGAAGGGGCGGCATTCGGTGACGCAGGCAGCTATCACGGCACCGCTGTCGCCGGCACTCTCTGTGGAAACGACTCGGTCGCGGGCAATGCCTCCAAGCTCGACGGCGTCGCTCCCGACTGCCGCATCTACTTCGTGGACGAGGGCGATGGCCTGGGTATCGACGTCTTCGACACCGATTTCACCGCGCTCCTCGACTCGGTTCGGCTCAGCCGGGGCGTGTCGCCGCCGGTCCAGCAGGTATCCGGCTCTTTCGGCACCGAGGAGAGCCTCAGCTACTACCGGCTGGAGGAATCATCGGTCGATGCAGTCTGCTGGAAAGACAAGCAATTCCTCGTGATCTGGGCCGCGGCGAACCGCCGGGGTCCGAGCTACAACATCGGCCACCCGGCTGCTGCCAAGAACGTCCTGACCGTCGGCGCGTGCTGCAACGGCACCATCAGCGACAGCATCTGGTTCCAGTCATCGCGCGGCCCGTGCCGGGACGAGCGCATCAAGCCCAATATCCTCGCGCCCGGTGTCGAAGTCGCCACTGCCGACGGCCGTGACCCGCATTCCTACGTCTCGGCCAGCGGCACCAGCATCTCAGCTCCGGCCGCGAGCGGCGCTCTGATGCTCCTCCGCCAGTACTTCGCCGAAGGCTGGCATCCGACCGGGACTCCCGACTCGTCTCATCGTATCTCTCAACTCAGCTCGGCGCTGATGCGCGCACTGGCGATAGCGGGCACGGACTCCAATGTCGGCGACGAGTACATGCCCAGCAACGCCGCCGGCTGGGGCCGACTCGACCTGTCGACCATCATGCATTTCCCCGACGACTCAAACGGGCTCGCATTCCTCGACGATACGATCGGTGTCGCAACCGGTGAAGATACCACCTTCGAGTTCGAGCTGTCAGGACGCGCGCCCATCCACGTCGTCCTCGCGTGGACCGACACTGCCGCCATGCCCGGGGCCGCGGCGGCCATAGTGAACGACCTGGACCTCGACCTGACCAGCCCGGACGGCAACCACTACCATGGCAACCAGTTCTACAACGGCTGGTCGCACGTGAACTCGCAGACCTGGGACACGCGCAATGTCGAGGAAGTCTGCCTTGTCCCCCATCCCCTGACCGGACGCTGGTCCGCGAAGGTTATCGGCCGCAATGTCTATACGGCACGCCAGCCGTTTGCCGTCGCGGTGCGTGGCGGAATCGCCGGCATGGTTCCCGGCATTACCGAGGCTGACCATCCCCGAACCGAGGCCACCCCAAAGGGCTCGTTCGCGCTTCCTTTCCGACCGGGTTGGCACATGGCAATCTTTGCCGTTGATGGCAGACAGGTTTTCAGCGGTACGGTCGAGGCAGCAGAGCGGTCACCAGCATCCGACCTCCCGCCCGGCGTCTACCTGTACCGACTGACGTCAAAGAATCTGCAGCAGGAAACCGGCAAGCTGGTTGTGTGCCGCTGATACGGAATTGAACAGCTCAGAATCCAGAAAGCAGAGTCCGGAATCCGGAGTGTCAGGATACTCTGAATTCTAGTCTCTGGATTCTGAATTCTGCACTATCTGGTTCCTCTAGACCAGTCCCGGCACCCACTTCGTGTTGATGACCACTTCGCGGTTCCAGAGCACACCGGCCACCCGTACGCCCGCAATCTGGTCGAGGAAGGCCACGGTGTCGAGCAGCTTCCCGATTCCCCAGATGTCGGCCTCGACCTGGACGTACCTGTCGCGATAGGTCTTGCCGCCGAAGACCACGCTCAGTCCTCCGTCGGCTATCAGGCCTCCGAGCCGGTCGGGGCGGTGTCCGGTATCGACAAGAAAGTGGAAGTGGCCGAAGTTCTCAACCGCTGACCAGTTCAGTTCCGGCAGGACGCGCAAGACTCCGGTGCGGTTCATATCGCTCCACAGCAATCGGTCGAGCTTGGCGCGCGCCCAGGTTTGGGGCTTCTGCATCGCCTTGCCGACTTCCGCAATCCGCGACTCCGGGTGCTCGACCAGGTAGCGTACGAGCTCTTTCTCGTCTTTGGACAAAGGCAGCGCGACCGGGAAGGAGTAGTCGGCGACGCGATAGACTTCGTGGTACTCGATGCCGGGCGCGTTGCCGATGAAATCGGCCTCCTTGTCGAAATCCCGTGAGTAGAAGAGCACGGCCACGTTCGGTCCCACCCGTTCGGGCAGGCTGGCGTTCAGCACGATTTCGCTCACGAACGGCAGCCTGGCCACAAGTGCATTGGCCAGACCCAGGCCGCTCTTCGCGTTGGCCAGCACCGCGGCCAGAACCCAGTCGCCGCCGAGGAGCGGCGGAACCACCAGCGTCGTCTTGAAACCACGAATGATGCCGAGCGAGCGAAGCCGGTGCAGCCGCTCGGCGTAGTCGGCTGGCTTCAGTTCTACCGCAGTCACTTCCGCGTCGGTGGGGAACCAGCCGCGAGTCTCGGCCAGCCTCAACGCCGCAACGTCGCCCTTCTCAAGAATCACAGTGCCTCCAGTCCGGATCCGTCGTTCCGCTTCCTTCGGTCTTCGGTCGCAATTGGTGCTTCGTAAGCCCGGCCTGCCCGTAGCGAGGCAAAACCCGAAACTCGAAATCCGAATGACGATTGAAGCCCGAATCCCGAAACCTGCTGCCAGACAGTGGCCAGGCGGCCAGGCTCGAATCTGTCATTCTCCTCCTTTCGAGCTTGATTCGTCATTCGTGCTTCGGAATTCGAGTTTGCCCTAGTATGATCCTCTCCGCGACAGCACGGCCGTCGGCGTCTTGAGTATGATCTTCAAATCTTCCCAGAACGTCCACTCCTGGACGTAGCTCGTGTCCATTTGTACCCGCGAATCATAGCTCGTATCGTTCCGGCCTGAGACCTGCCAGCGCCCCGTTGCCCCGGGGGGGACGCGGAACATCACGAGCGAATGCTCTTTGTAGTACTTCACCTCGTCGTCGACAATCGGTCGCGGTCCGACAAAACTCATCTGTCCGGCCAGGATGTTGAAGAACTGCGGCATCTCGTCGATGCTCAGCTCGCGCAGAAACCGGCCGACGCGGGTGACACGCGGGTCATGGGTCAGCTTGAATTTCTCCTCGAACTCCCGTCGGAGCGCCGGGTCGGAATCGAGCAGGTCCTTCAGCCGTTTGTCCGCATCGCGGAACATGGTACGGAACTTGAGGATGCTTAGCTCACGCATGTTGCGCCCCAGCCTGCGGTGCCGGTAGAAAACCGAGCCCGGGCTGTCGAGCTTGATGATAATGCTCGTGACCACGAAAACCGGACTCAGGACGATGATGGCCAGGGCCGATAGCACCAGGTCGACGACGCGCTTGAGCCTGCGGCCCACACCGCTGAGCGAGTACGAGGCGATCGGCCGCGGGTGGGGCCCGAACAGGTACGTAACCATCTTGAACGAGGGAACGCCGACGAAATCCACGAAGTAGTCGCTCGACAGGCCGGCGACGATGTGCCCGGTCTTGGGATTGGAGCTGTCGACGAGGATGGTGTCGTACTTGGCGACGTGTCCCCTGTCATCCGAATTCGCCCTCAGCCACCCCGGCAGGTCCTCAAGCGTAATGACCTCCATGCACTCGAAGCCCCACCAGCGCAGCAACCTTGTCTTGGTGAAGTGCAGGTCGGTCACGAGGAGCACTGGCTGGCGGGTGAAATAGCGCAAACAGAGACCGATGACCGGGGCGAACGCGTTCAGGTACAGCCAGAGCGCCAGCCAGAACTTGACCGTCACCGGCTCGCACCACGGCCACACCCCGTGCAGGGCGCTGTACCCGGCATAGGTCATCCCGAACGCGGCCTGGGTCCGGAGCGTCAGTCCGAAGTTAGCGCGGGCCGTAGATTCGAACTCACCCGCCACGTAGGCCGCGGCCACGAGGATAATCCAGACCGCCACGACCGTGGTCAGCGCCACCGAATCCGGTACGAACGTGTTCCTGAGCACGACGATGACGAACAACAGGAACAGCAGTTCCATGACCACGAGTACGGAACCGTTGTTCCTGAGGCTGATCTTCATCTAATTGGCCGCAGGGCAGTCTATCAGGCGCGCCCAGCCAGTCAAGCACGGGAAGCAGCGGGACATGACCCAGATTCTCCGGAATCTGGGATCGTGTCCCAAACGGCTTATGCGACTGTCCCCGTTTTCGCCCCCGTAGCGCAGCAGCAGCGACTACGCCGGTCCCTATCCAAGTCGCCTTCGGAGTCCCTTCGCATACCTCCGTGTATGTCACCTCAAGAGCCACCATCGCGGTCGCCGTCACAGTCTCCATCCACGCCACGGAGGAAGAGACATTCCGAATCGGCCTGCGAGTCTCCGTCGAAACCGCGTGCAGACTCGCCATCGCCGTCGCTGTGAAAACC
>JAFGRF010000144.1 GCA_016935295.1 Caldifarciminota bacterium
ATGCCGTCTTTGAACGGTTTGGTCTCTGGAGCGGACCGAATGAATCACTACGCAGATTATGCGCAATCACTTAAGACGTCGTGTATAGCAGACGTGCGGCATGCGCCATGTAGCCGACCGAATACCGGCGCTTCGGGCGTTCGGCCGATAGCGCTGTGCAGACTTTTTCCGCCACCTTTGCCGGGTCAGTACGGTTGCGGTCGAACTCGGCCATCTCCCTGGCCCAGCGGCGCAGGGCGTCAACGTAGAGCCCGATCCGTTCGGGCGGTCCCTGCTTCAGCAGCGTCTCCACGTCGCCTGTGGTCCGTAAGCCCGCCGGTGTCCTGATACCGCCGCAGTTTATCCGCACGTTGGGAACGCCCCAGGGCTTGAGTTCGATGTCCAGAGTGCGGACGATGCAGTCGACGGCGAAGTCACAGGCATGGATGCTTGCTACGAACGGAGTGGGCATCAGTGCCGGTGTCATGATCCATAGGATTCGTCCCCGGGCCGGGCGGATGAGCGGCAAACATTGCTGAACCAGGTCAACCGACCCGAGCACGCGCGTTCGCAGTTCGGTGCTGAATCGCTCGAGGTCAAGCAGCTCAACCGGCGCGGGCTGACCTCCGCCCGCGTTGTTCACCAGCGCGAACAGGCCCGCCAGCTTCCGCCGGCGTAGCTCGTCCGCGACGAACTCCACCGCGGCGGTGATGTGCTCGTGGTTCGTCAGGTCGAGGGGGCAGACTGGAACCAGGTCAGGCAGGTTCAGCGAGCGCAGTGCGTCGGCATCCGCGTCCCTGCGGACTCCGGCCAGGACCGTGAATCCGCGGCGAGCCAGAAGTAGCGCGCTTTCCCGGCCTATGCCCGAAGAGCACCCGGTTATCAGCACCGCGCTGCCTTTGACCGGATTTCTGTTCGGTATCGCTGCAGTCATGCTACGCCTTCCCCGCAGCTCGGCCGTTGGCCACGTCCGCCCACCGGTATGTCCCTGGTTGTTCTCGCTACTCTTCTTCCGTCTCGGGTACGCTCCAGGTTACGTGGCCGGTCGTGTCTCTGAGTCTGATCGTCGGCATGCCGGTTGAGTCCGCTACGGTCAGCAGGATGCGCAGGTGACCGGCGGTGTCGGCAAGGGCTATGCTTGGTCCTTTGCCTCCGACGCCGATGCTCGTTCCCGGCTTGCCCTGCTCGCGTGCGAAGAAGAGAAACGGACCGCGCTCATGCAGACCAATTGACGCACGGAACGCACCATCTTCGCCGAGGAATCGCAGCACGGGATCGCCTTGCTCCATTGCCAGCACGGCGCGGGTTGCTCCGGCCGTATCCACCAGCCGGAACGCCGTGGCGGTTACGATGTCTGGCGTGCTCTTGGCGGCGCGTCTCGTGACCGACAGACCGGCGCAGCCTGCCAGTATGGCTGCGGCGGCCGCCGCGACTGCCGTACCGGTGTGCCGGATCCGGCGGGTCTCCTGCTTCGGGTTGTCGAGTCGATGTTGCGGGGTCATGATAGGCTCCTTCTCCCGCCTGGTCGCGGGATGGCACTGACGTCTCGTCTCTACCCATTCTGTCAGGGCCTGCCCGGCTCTGACATGGCGTGATTCTATGGCTCACAGGCAGTGGTGTCAACGAGGAGAGGGGTCCCTGAATCCGATACTGAAGTAACCACAGATCAACACTGATGAACACCGAATGGGTGACGACGTACGGGCTTTTTCCTACGCCTGTGTTTATCCGTGGTTCAATATCGGGATTGGGGGGGACCAGGGACTGGGGATTGTAGGGAGGCGGTCAGCCGTTCGTTGGCAGTTGTCTTGGGCTTGTGGCTTGAGGCTGTTGGCTGCGGCGCCAGTCGCTCGCTTCGGAATCCGAACCATCGTTCCCGAGACTCCCGAGGGTCGGTGATTCCTCACGGGTCCGTCTGCGCTGAACGGCAGCGGGAGGAGCGCCTGGCTCCTCCCGCCGAAACAACACTGCGCGAGGTTACTTTGCCGTCTGTATCCTGTACGGCAAGAGCCAGCCGTTGTAGTCGTAGGGCGCGTCGCGGTCCATCAGCGTGCCCCTGGTCATAAGGTCGAAGATGGCAAACCTGAACCCCGGGATCATCTGCGCGTGCCAGGTGCCGGTGAAGACGCCGCTGCCCATGTCTTCGAACGGCACCCTTACGAACGCCGTGCCCCAGAACGCATGGAGCCAGCCATATCCGTCGGTCGCGTTCGTGTAGAGCGTGATGTCCAGCTGCTCGCCGGGCGTGAACCAGACCAGGCTGTCCACATGGTAGTAGGCAGCAAGCGGGTCGACGATCAGGATGTCGCGCAGCGAACTGTGTATCTTCACCGAGTCAAACCGTACCGTACACGTGGTCTCCGACTCGCCGAACGCCAGAGATATCCTGTTCAACTTCCATCCCCGGTACGCGGCAGTATCACTGCCCTCACGTTTGAAGATACCGTTGATCTGCGTCGCCTCCTGCAGCGACTTCGTCCACTTCACCGCGGTATCTGGGGCTATCATGATCCAGTGGTAGATCTCACCGTAGTTGTGCTGGTGCCAGCCGACCCAGGCCGAATCGCCGTGGACCTCGACCTCGATGGTCGCAGCCGAGTCGTGCGTCTGCGGACCGCGCCACCAGGTGCCCCTGGTGGTATCGTCGGCAGCCAGGCTGTTTTCGGACGAGTCGCCGGCAGTGCCGGATGTGAAGTGGGCGGGGTCCCCTTTCACCAGGGCCCGGATTGCGTCCTCGTCGGTCTCGAACTCCTGCTTCTGGCAGGCGACGAAACAGGTCGCCGCGAACACGAGCATCAGGGTCAGTACCGCTGCTATGCGCATCGTTCACTCCTTTTGTGTCTCGGTCCTGGTCACAGTATCAGCGAGCTCAGGCGACGTGTCAAGACCGGCCATGAGCCGCATCGGAAACCGACGGCAGGGGAGAAGGACGAGGGACGAGCAGGGAATGACGAAGCCCGAATGACGAATTACGAATGAAGCACTGCCCGGTAGAGGCCGACGACGTGTGTGTCACGGATGGCTATTGACAGACTGCCGGGGCGGACGATAATGGTGCGTGGTGCGAAGCGACAGGAGTAGACAGCAGGCAGTAGGCAGTAGACTGCAGGCAGCATGGGTCAGAGCACATTCGGAGGTAACCATGTTCCGTAGCCGTGGTCTGGGCCGCAACCCGACGTTTTCCAACAACCGGGCCGTTGGGCCGTTGCTTCTATGCGCCCTGGCGCTAGGGACGTTGCTGGCGTGTGTTGCCTTGGCCCAGGTCGTCGAAGGCCACATTCTGCTGCCTGACAGCCTCGGGCCGATTCACCCACCGTTCCACGTCGCAATGGACTATGCTCCGAGCTCCGAGCGGCTGTACGTCGGCAGCGACAGTGGAGACATAGTCGTCATCGACCCCGGCAGCTTCGAGAAGGTCGCGCGGATTCCTACCGGTCCGGTCGGCACTCTCTGCTATTGCCCCACCGAGAACAAGCTCTATGTTGCTGCACCCTACGACACTGTTGCAGTCGTTGACTGCAACTCACGCCAAGTCGTCAAGCGCCTCGGGCTGGGAGGGAGCATCGCCTGGGTGCTCTACAACCCGGTTGTCAACCGGGTCTACTGCGGCGCTTCGAGCGCGGTGAAGGTGATCGACTGCGCAAACGACAGTGTCATTGGCACTGTGCCGGTCGCCGGTGAGCGTTCCTGCGCAGCACTTGATTCTTTCCACAACCGGCTCTACGTCGGCGCGGGTGTACCTCTCAAGATCGTAGACTGTTACTCCGACAGCGTGGTCAAGAGCGTCGCTCAGATCTGTGGGGTGACTGCCATGTGCTTCAACCCCGCAGACAACCGCATATACGCCGCTGCGAACCCGGGAGGCGGCTGGCCGACCGAAACGCTGCACGTGTTCGACGTCAAGACCGAAAGCGTCGTTTCGCACGTGCCAATGCCCAACCTTGCGCCCGAGTTCCATCCGACCGTTACGATGTGTGTCGACCCGGTCCGGAATCGGGTCTTCACGGTGGCCTACGCGCTCGTAGCTGCTCTGGACTGCACGGCAGATACGTTGATCTGGTTCAACGGCCTCGGCGGCGTCGGCATAGCCTGCGTACCGACCCTAGACCGCATCTACGTGGCGCACGATCTAGTATCGTGGATGCTGAACGGCACCAACGGTGATGTCGTGGGCACCACAGCGGTCGACGGCCGTGCGGCGCCGCCTGTTTACCTGGATCGCTTGAACCTCCTCTACCTACTGGCCAACCGCGGGCAACTGGCGGCAATCGACTGCGGCCCGGATACAACCGTCGGCCAGGCGCTGCTTGACGCATTCGTGGACGATTCGCCGGAGCGCGTCTGTCTAGATACCGTGAACAACAAGCTCTACTTCCTGCTCGGCGGGTACTGCGGCTGCCTGGGAGTCGCGGGCTGTTCAGCAAAGCAAGTAGTATCGTATCATATGCTGAGATACCCCATCGGCATGGTCCATGATGCGCTGGATGACAAGTTGTACGTCAGTAGCCGGATCGACCGGGATGGTAGCCGCAAGGGCGTGTCGGTGTTTGACTGCAAGAGCGACTCGCTCGTCAAGGTAATTCCCGCTATTGGCATGCCGGGTGGGCTCCGCTGGCACCGGGACCTCAACAAGATCTACGCCGATGCGGGCGACCCGCTTGGGTACGACTATGTGGTCGTGATAGACTGCGAGACCGACAGCGTCGTGCGAACGCTCGCGCGACAGAGACAAGAGGAATGGTTCCGCCTCGCACTGCTGTCGACGGAGTCCGACCAGTACTGGGGCATCTATGACGACGGCTACGCTGTCGTGGACTGTGGGAGAGACAGCATTCTGATTGACACTCTCATGGAGAACTGGCACTACCCGATAGGTGTGTGTTGCTCCGAATCAGAGCGCAAGGTCTACGTGGCGCACGGTTCTGCGGAGTTGGTCGTTTTGAGCATGGAGACGCTGCGGCCGATGCGGAGGATTCACCTGACCGAACCGGGTTTCGCTGTTGACGCCATGATCCACGTCGCCGCCGCCGGAAAGATATACGTAGCTGTAATGAACGAGCCTTACGCTGACACCGTCCACGTGGTTGACACGGAAACGGACAGCGTAGTCTCTAGGTTCGCCGCCGGGCACATCATTCTGGCTATGTGTGATGACGCGACTGGGCGATATGTGTACGGCACGGCGTTGCGAATCGAGGGCCCTAACCCCCCCGAGTTCTCGGACACCCTGCTGGTGATCGACACTGAGCGCGACAGCATAGTCTCTGGGACGAGCCTACTCGGTCTGGACTGGGTGCCGGAGTGGCTACTGCCGAACCGACGCACAGGGCGAACATACGCCCAGCAAGGCCTCAACGGCAAGCTCCTGATTATTCGCGATAGCGTGGTCATCGGCTTGGAGGAATCGAGAGGAGCGAACCACGTCCCGGTGAGGTCGCAGACAGTGGTCGGCCGCGGCGTGCCGTATCGCGCCGCGACCCGGAGCGGCCTTTTCGACGCAACCGGCCGCAGAGCCGCCGTCCTAAGGTCCGGTCCGAACGACATCAGCCGTCTGGCGCCGGGGGTGTATTTCGTCAGGGGACCGGAGACCGAAGACGGGAGACCGGCCGCCGTGCGGAAGGTTGTCCTGACGAAGTAGCGGGAAGAGGTCGAGGTTGAGGCTAAGGTCAAGGTAGAGGCACAGACGGCAGCATAGGAGAACCGGAGCGGGCGGGAGCCCGCTTCATGGTTCTTGAGAGAACCTAGTCGTTCGTC
>JAFGRF010000145.1 GCA_016935295.1 Caldifarciminota bacterium
GCGAAAATGTCGTCCGGCAGTCGGCACGTTTCGGCAGCGATGACGCGCTGGACCTCTTCAAACTGAATCCGCGGCACGTTGTCCTGCAGCTTCGCGAGTGCTCTCAGATAATCGGGCGGCAGCAGGTCGGGGCGCGTGGAAATCAGCTGGCCGAGCTTGATGAACGTCGGCCCCAGCTCCTCGAGCGCCTTGACCAGTCGTTCCGGTTCGCTGCGTGACGCCGCGCCCGGGTAGGTCTTGCGCCCGAACCGCAGCCTGCCTTCAAGTCCGAGCCGTGCCGCCAGCCCGGCAAGACCGTGGCGCACCAGCACCGTACCGATGTGCCGGGCGCGGCTCAACTGACGCCGGCTCTTCGCCCAGCCGAACGGGTCGAAACTCGACAACGGCGACGGCTGCGGGCAGACTTCTTCCGGGTTCTCAGGCATTACGTCTCCTCATCTCAATGACTCGTGTCTGATGATAGCCTGCGTGCCGAATCGAGTCAAACCGCAGACGGGCGAAGGGATGAAACCGGAAAGGCGGAATCAAAGAGAAGGCGGCCCATGGCCGCCTCAATCAAGTCTCCCAAGAAACGGTCAGTGTCGCAGCAGCCGCAGCCCCTGCACCGGCTGGAACCAGGTCTCCAGCCGCACGTCCGCCTGCGTAATCCGCATCTGCGTCACCTTCACAACCGCGTAGAAGTCCTGCTGTGTGCGGCAACCGGCATAGACCGGCGTGCTCGCCACCCGCGCCGAGGTTCGCCACGAACTGTCCCCGGGCGCAGGCAACGGGCCCTGCTCACTCGCAAGCTCCACAAAGCTCGTCACCTGCCAGCGTCCGGCCGGCACACCGCCGCCCGAATCCCCCGGCGCCAGGTCCGGGCTGGCGAGATAGTACGTCGGCCCGCTCGAACCCGCCTTGAAGTCGGTAACGTAGAACTCAACCAGGTCGACCCACGCGGTATCGCTCATGTCGTACGTCACACCGACCCGGGCCGGCGCGGGCCAGCCCAGGCCCGGCTTGCCCGACGCGTTCAGCTCATCAACCCAGGTGGAATTGGTCTGCACCGGCAGCGTCGAAAGCGTCTCCTCGGGCTCGACGTAACGCCCGCCGAACTGAGCCAGCACCCGGTACTCCCCGGTCAGGCCTGCGGGGTCGTGCTCGCAGGTCGTGTCCCCGGTCTCCAGAGCCACGGCGTATGTTCCGCCCACCGGCTTGAACATCACAAGGTACTGATTGGGTGTCCCCTCAACCGGCGGGCTCCAGGCCAGCCGCACGGTCGAGTCGGTCTCAGCGCGCAGTGACAGATTTCGCGCCGGGCCGCTGGGTATGCTCACGGCCGTGACGGACAAAGGGTCGGACCACTCGGAAAGCAGGCCGGCGCTGTCGCGCGCCCGGGCAGCTATCGGGTAGGTGCCGGCAGTATCGAACACGTGGCTGACCTCTGCCGTCTCCCCGCTCGCGGCCCAATTGCCCCAGTCGCCGACTGCCCCGCCCCAGTCGAACTGGAACTCGACCGACTGCACCTCCGGATGGATGGTCATCACCCGGTAGTTGTAGGCGACACCGGTCGTGCAATCGGTCGGGCCGATGGGTGTCATCGGCTTCTGCGGCGGCGACTGCTTGCCGCAGGCCGCAAGCAACACGAACACGAGCCCGGACAACGCGGGATTTCTCATAAGACCTCCTGTTGGCCTGCTGTCGTTCTACAACCACCGGCGCAAGAGTCAAGCCCGGCTGAACCGCAGACTCGGGGCCCCTGTGAAGTCCAGACCGGGCTAGAAGAGTTCCGCAAGCACGAGACTGAGGCTGAGATTCTCATCACCACGGCGCACGTCGACCTGATAGCGCGTACCCGGCGCGGCCCGCAGCATCTCGCGCAGCCTGCCTATGCCGCCCAGCTCCTCCAGCGACACGCCGTCCACTGATTCGATGATGTCCCCGGCCTTGAACCCGGCCTTTTCAGCCGGCGTGTTCGGAGCCGCGCAGAGCACCTCGAAGCTGCCGCCTTCCCTCCCAGTCACCTGCAGACCGCTGCGGTCGAGCACCAACTCCTTGCCGAAGTTGCCCCCGCGCTCGAATATCGCCTGGTTGTGCCGATAGTCGAGGTACAACGTGAACTCGCGCAGTATCGTGTTGCCCAGGGTACCGACGACACTGGTCGAGGCCAGCGCACCGCCACCGGCTTCGAGCGGCACCGAGATGATCGGCCCCTTCACCTTGAACCCGGCCAGTTGCGCGTCCGCGAACCGCACGAGCCGGGAGCGCTTCCTGCCACCAACTCCAATCGCGAGCCGCTCGACCCCGCTCCTTGCGGCCAGGTCGTACTTCTCGGCCGCCTGGTGATGAAACACCGCTGCGGCCGCGCCCAGGTCCAGCCGCCAGCGGCCGCGGAACTTGCCGTCAACTGCCATGTCCACTACCGGGATGTTGTCCTCGACATCCATCCGTATCGCGCGTCCCGGGCCCCTGTAGGCGAAGCTATCGGGACGGAAGAACGTGACCTCCTCGCGGGCGAAATCCACCTTGGTCACGAACTGGGAGAGGAAAGTGTAGCCAAGGATCCCGGCCGGTTCGGTGCCGGTGTTCCGGCGCATCATTGGCGCGATGCCGAGCGCTACCATCTGCTGGCTGTCCATCTCGATGCCGCCGACGCGCAGATGCGGCACGGTAACAAACCCGGCCTGCACAGTCCCGGCAGCGCCCATCGCTTGGACATCGCCGGTCTTCTCCAGCCCCAGCTCATCAGCAAAGCCCTTGTCGATCACCGACGCGCCTGCGCCGCAGTCCAGCAACCACAGCCGCTCCTGGCCGTTCACCGTCACCGGCACGTAGACCTGATTCTCGATGACACGAGCTGCGACTCCCTCGCCGGCCGCGACGGAAGCGGCCTGACCGGACTGCGCCCATACTGCCGAGCACAGAGCCAGCGTGATGAACAGCCCCGCGATCGTTCTCTTCATGCTACACTCCTTTCGGACCTTGCTCGTCCCAGCCATGCGCCTTCTCCGTAGCCTGCGCAGACCGCAACTCCGCTACGCCGATGCAGACCATCTCAATAACAAGACGATTCCGGCAGAAAACATGTTGCGCCCCGGCGGGCATTGACATCCGGCCTCTTCCCCAGGCCAACGACTGAACCTGCCTGACCACTCGGCATACCCCGCTCCAAACCGCGGCGCAATTGACTTTCCGAATGACGCTGCAGGTGAATCGGCAAGTCACGCTGGGAAGCATCCTGCCAGTGGCCTCCGCTGTGGCCCGGAAGGCAGCCTTACCTGTCCCTCACCGAATCCCGGTTCAAGTCGCGGCGCGAGTCGCTCTGCAGACAACAGGCCGAAGCTCAGTCACAATCGCGGTCAGAATCACTCGGCAGACCGCATTCCCAGAGACCTTCCGAACCGCCCCCTGAACCGTCCCGGGAACGACCCCCCTGGTGCCCCCCTAGGGAGGTATCATCAGAAGTTGTGGAAAAAGGAAGAGCGGTGTCTACGATTCTATGTGATTGTTATGAAGGGTTTTAGCCCGAGAAA
>JAFGRF010000146.1 GCA_016935295.1 Caldifarciminota bacterium
ACATAGCGTCCTGGTTGGGGAGCCCGCCGCGTTCGTGCGAACTCCCCAGCACCGACCTGCCGAAGAGCACCCAGTGCTCTCCGCCTTGAGATGCCATCGGCCACCTACCAGACGTCGCCGCCGCTTGGTGGAGATGCAGGAGGAGGAGGCAGAACTACGTTGCCAGCAGTCTGCGCACCTCCACCGGTGGGTACACTCTTCGCCTGAATGACCGACTCGAAGATGGTGCTCGTGAACCGAATCATCTTGTCCAACTCCTGGGCATTGTGTGCCTCAAGGACAGGATACTCTGAAGGGTTAACGAACTGCTTGAGAATGCCCTTGTCTGCGTCCGCGCCGATGGCTATCGCCATGCGTACCGTCCGCTTGCCCCACTTCGTACCAGTAAGGTCCTGTAGGCCCTTCTGAAAATCGTCGGTTGGTTGGCCGTCCGACACAAGGACCAGTGACGGCGGAAATCCCCTGTATCCCTTCGTTGCGCTGCCCTCGAGCGCACGCATCTCCTTGGCTACCAGCGACAGGGCCTCTCCCATAGCAGTCGAGCCGCTCGCTGTAACATCCCTGTCCCACTGAAAGTTGTCAAGCGGCACTGCCTGGGATACGTGCCACTGGGCCCCCGAGGCAAACGTCACTGCCCGCACAAGAACTTGTGCCTGCGGATTATCGCCGGCCACCTTCTTCATCTCTGGAAGGGCGTTTTTTATCGCTTGATTCAGAGACTGGATCTTCATCCCATCCATCGAACTCGAACAATCAAGAATCCAGATGAAATGAAGCGGACGTCGGGCGACGGGCGGTCCTGGAGTCAGCTTCTCTTCCTGTGCTTCCGGCATCGTATCCTCCCTTTCAGTTATTCCTGGACGCCGGTTCGCACCGACAACCGGTCGAGAACGGCGCCACTACCTACCAACCTTCAGCGGGTTATGCGGGGTAACCCGTCCCCTGCCGTTGGCAGCGGACCCCGGCTTTATATCACAGGCGCACCCGGCTGTCAAGCCCAATCGGAGATTTTCACCAGAACCGGTCGCGCAGAAGGACGGGCGGCGTGCTGGCCGTCGACCGAGGCACGGTGGACAGCCACTCGGCCAGCGTATGGGCTGCCGCACCTGGGTCGAACTCGGGGATTACCTGATACGCTTCTCTCGCGGCCGTCTTGCTGATCAGCACCGTACTATCGCGTGCGCCAGCGCTGAGGAACCCCATGCCACTGTCATCGCGACTGCCACTAAGTTCGAACGCGGCCGATTATGTTCGTCCGGCTTGACACATGCCGACGCAACACTATGCTGCGGGCAGGCAATGGCAGATACGCGTCGACCTAGCCGCAGTACTTGTCTGACGGCAGGCGAAGCTCTGGAGCCAAGCTGATCAACTCCGGCATGGAATGGCTGATACTCGTCGGCTTGGGTGCGGTCCTTCTGTTTGTTGTTATTGTCCGACTTGCAGGAGGACGACTCTACGATGTTTTCAAACTTGGCTGCCTGATTGCTGGCTTCGGCGCCGCGCTGCTGATGCTGGCGCTCCTGCTGAGTTCAAAGCGGTGAGCGCGCCCATATAGCGTGATGGCGCAGAAGCAGAGGAGAACGACGTGAACGTACCTGACGACATAACCTTCGGACGCCGGGTCGAGGTCGTGTACTGCGACCGCGCAAGGACCAATGTCACGCTTGTTTTCGCTGGGGGCAAAGTCAAAGTGGCCTGTCAGCACCTGAGCGACGGCGGCCTGTTTGAACGCGGCTGGCGCGGAGCATGCAAAAAGACCCCGGGGTGGTCCTACAAGCGCTGCTACTTCATTAAGTAGTGTCTACCGCTGCAATTCGATAGGTGTGCCCGAGCCCCATCGGGCGGCATTGGGACGGTCATCCCGGCATACTGCCGACACGACGATACTCCCAGGTGCGCGCCGGGTGTTGGTTACTAGATGTCCGGCGACCTCATTGACCAGATGTTGAGTTCAAGCCCGAGTCTGCCCGGGCCAGTTTCGATTATCGCGTAGCCGGAGAGCGCCTCCTCCGGCAGGTAGGTGATCATGTCCTGGTACCAGGTTGGCTCAACCTCAAGGCGGCTACTCACGCGATTCCTGCCGACAACCCCTCCAAGCATCTCAAGCACCGCCCGGTTGCCCAAGCGGCCAGGTTGGTCGGGCGGGTCTCCGCTCAACTGGTGGAGTTGGCGAATCCTGACACTTGCGGCGCCAAGCGTCTCCCGAAGGTCACGAACCGCGCTCTCGTTCCACACCATCCCGCACGGTTCACCCGTGTTGCTGCCCACGAGCAGGTTTGCGCGACAACAGACCGCCAGCCTCAACTGCAGCGGGTCGACTCTCCTCGCCGTGGAACACACAAGCACTCTCGGGCTGATTTCGTCGCCCGCAGCCGCAACCGACTCGACCAGTCTGCCGTACTGTGCCAGGCTTGCATGCACATCACCGACAGCGTCACCGGTTGGGGCACAAAGCAACCTGTCGTCCCGGTGAACGCCGCCGCCAATGCCAAAGAGCAGGAGTCCCTCCAGCTTGTGGACGGACGCCTCGTCCAGTAGGTGCAGGTTCTCGACGGCATATTCACCGCCGCGAAACTTGGCTATCACGCGTGGGTCTTCAAAGGCGCCCCAATTGGTGTAGACGGGGACTTCTAGGGCGCCATCGCCGCTGAGCAAGTCTGGTAACTCGCTCAGCACGAGGCCGTCCCTGATGATTCGCCGCCGGTCTTCCGGCGCCAGCCTCATCAACTCCAGTTGGGTCTCCTCAGGTAGGCGCGACCGTGTGATATGCAGGTTCAGGTAGTGCTCCGGCATGTCATCGACGCTGTTGTCATCAAAGAATCCGAAGTCGCCGCTGTGCACCACTGCGTCAACCTCGAATTTCTTCGCCAACCCATTGACGTACAGGAATGTGCCACGGAAGTCCGACAGCACGAGAAGTCTCATAGGCTGTGTTGCCGACCCGATGACGTCACCGTTACGACACTGTGGGCGTCAGCAGGAAGCGGTCTTCGGCATCCAGAACGCTCTCGAGCCTGCCTGCGAGAATATCCGTCAGAATAGCTCTTGGCGAGCGCTGGCTGTTCGAACTGGGCTAGTAGGAATCGAGGTCGTCCACCTGCTTCCAGGATGCCCCCAAGAGAATGAGGTCCTGAACAGAATACCACTTGTCTTTGCGCCCACACGAGCAAGAACCGGTCCGCCAAGTGTGTTCAAAGAACGTCACCTGGTACGTGTGGTGGTGCTGCCCGAGGATACCGCTCCGGCCGACGACCTTGTCTGTCTCGCCCTTGCGCAGGCCGCTTCGGGCGAGACAGGACGCGCAGACGCGTCGCCCGCAGCTGTGTTCGTAGAAGCACGCCGGACACGCCTCATGTTCGCAGCCCGGGCAAGTGTAGGTACGTTGCAGAGCCTTCCGACGGAAGTCGCTTACATGCCGCCCGCAGATCTCGCAGGACTGATCACCGATGTCTATTCGCATTGTACCTCACTTTGCTCAAATCAGCCTCGCTCGCGATGGCAAGCTACCGGTACCCGGCGGACGTCACCTCGCATCTAGCGTCTTTGGGGATTATAACCGCACGACCGCCGTGTCAAACTGCTCAGCCCTATCCACGAACCTTAGCTGCTGCACGCCGGATGAACTATCAGGAATGCATCGGGGCAAGTGGTCTCGAGACCGGCAGTTAACCTGTTCCGGCCACCGGCGTGCCGGCGCCCGTGCCAGCCGCGCCGTCAGAACAGCCTGGCTCTCGGGGGCGCGGGAGCCTCGCCGATACCGAGGTCGTTCAGCGCGTCGGCGGCCCGCTGCAGGTCCTGCCGGTCGATCCCGACATACCGGGCCGTCACGTCCAGCGACTTGTGCCGCAGGATCGCCTGGACCAGCCGGATGTTCATGCCCCGCTTGACCATGTGCGTGGCCGCCGTCCGCCTCAGGTCGTGGAGCCGGAACTTGCGCAGGCCGGCCCGGTCGCGGGCGCGCTTGAATATCGACCTTATGCCGGCAACGGAGTAGGGACGGCCGTCCCGGCACGGGAACAGCCACTCGCCGTCCATCCGGGACTGGATGATGTCCTGGACGTGCTCGCACACCGGCACCTCGGCCTGGCGCTGCTCCTTGGGGCGCTCGATCACGAGCACGTTGTGCAGCGGGTCGTAGCTGGACGGCTTGAGCGCGAGGCACTCGCCCACCCGCAGCCCGGTCCTGATGAGCACGTCGAAGATGTCCCGGGGTGTCCCCTTGAGCTGCGCCCGCCACCTCGCCAGCTCTTCCTCGGTCGCGAACCAGTGCGAGCGCATGTTGTACTCCTTCTTCTGCTTCAGGTCCCGGGCCGGGTCGACCTCGGCGAACCCCTCGCGCACGCAGAACTTGAAGAAGCTGGTGATGACCGCCGTCTCCCGGTTGATGGTCGCCACCGTCGGCGTGCTCCCGGTGTTAGGACAGGGCTCCCTGGACCGGTCCGAGAGGTACTGCCTGAGGTCCCGGTCGGTTATCGCGCCGACCTGCTTACCCTTGAACCGCGCCATCAGCCGCCGGCCGAGTACCCGCTGGTCGGTCTGCGCCTGGTTCTTCGACTTGGGCTTGCCGTAGCGGTTCTCGATGCCGAAGGTGCACCGCTCGAGGTAGAGTTCCACCGCCTTCTCGAACCTGGCGTTCCGGGTCCGCTGCCGGGCCGACGAGACGCTCGGACGGTAGTAGGCCACCACCAGCTTGTCGAGCGCCACCCTCGACCGCACCCCGCCGACCGTCACGTCGACGTACGGCATGCCGCTGGGCTTGCGCTTGAGCGACCACCTGATCCCGGCGCTCGCCCCCGAGTCTTGCCCTGAGGTGTCCGCCGCGGGTCCCTCGGGCCGTGGCGACGGGACCTGCGCCCGGGCTCGAGACGACAGGATGGCGGTTCCGACTTTTCCCATCTCTTTATACTACACGGAACGCGACGAAAATCCGCAAGTTTCCGCACCCTGCGCCCGGTAAACCAGCATCGGCGCCGGATATGCATGGGAACCGGGAAGGGCAGACACCGGTATGGCGGGGTCCGGAAACGGTCGTGACAAACCCCCAAGACGGCCTCCCGGGGTTGCTTTCTATCTCGCTGCCGGCAGACCTTTATGGGTTACTTCACTCCCAATTCTCCGGGAATTCTGCGCCGGGGGCTTTCATCTTCTTGCCCCGCAGGAGTATGTTTTTCTGCCCCCTTCTCCCGCCACTTCAAGGGACTTCAATTCACCCCCCCCCTCCCCCCCAAGAAAGGTGCCATTCTGGCCCCTTTTTGCCCTTTTTTGCCCCTTTTTTGGTCACTTTTGGGGACTTCAAGTGACTTCGGGGGACTTCGGGAACATCACGAAGTCCACTTCGGAACCACCTCCTGTATATAGCCAAGACGACAGATGTCAACCCTTTTCAGACCGGCGCTTCTTGTCCGCCTGGCAGGCTGCGCGAAGATTTTTTTCCGTTTTGGTGTAGTAATAAGGGGATGGCGACAAACACCATTCCCAAGCCCTTCCAGGACATCGCCGAGGCTGTCGACCTCCTGGTTCGGATACTCGAACTCACGCGCAATGTCAATGGCATCCTCCTGAAACGCGCGGCGGCGGCCCGGCAGGAGCTTCTCGGCCGCCAGGGCGGGACAAGAACGAAGATTGGATTCCAGGAGAGGCTATGAAGCGGTACGACATCAGCAGGCTGCCGAAGTCAGTTTTCCCGATGTTCCTCCTGCCCCGGTTCAATGTCGTCATCGGCAACTTCAAGCGGGAGTCGTTCGCGGTCCTCACTGCCTTCCGCTCGGACCGGGGACTGGACGACAACCTCGTCGCCCAGTCCGCGCTCGTGGACCGGGTTAAGTCAGCCGGTCTCGGCTGGTTCCCGCTCTACTGGGACTGGGGCG
>JAFGRF010000147.1 GCA_016935295.1 Caldifarciminota bacterium
AATGTGAAGCTGGCGATGTTCGACACCGGCATCAAGCTCACCAACCGGGGAATCTCGCGGGCGAGAATCTACAAGCAGCACGACTTCATCTCCGGTGACAACTGCTACGCGGCCCGGTCGAGCAGTTCCTGGCAACCATCCGCCGTTGATGGCATTCGCTTCCTGGGATTCGCCCGCGGCCTGGCACTCCACACTGTCCAGACTGAGTCTGGCTCGCGGGACACGCTACTCATGACGTTCTGCGCTGACAGCTTCGCCTACGGCTACAACACACCGCGGCGGGCTGTCTTTGCCAGTTCGTCGTTTGACGGCGGCGACGTCTGGACATCTCCTGTTCCTCTGGTCATGTCCACAGTGACCGGCGCGACGTACGAAAACCTCACCCTGGCCGGACACGGAAGCGTAACCTATCTGGCCTACAACCAACTGGCAATCGCCATCAACGCGCCGGCAATCCCAACCGTCTACCTGGGATTCTTCACGGGTACTAGCTGGCAGGGCAACCCGCAACTGGTGTCGTCCGGCCGGTATCCGGCTATGGCGGTCGTGGCTGACACTCTCTACCTCGCTTTCGTGCAGTCCGATTCCCTGGTATCGCTGCGCAAGTCGTCCGTGGCGCAGGCCGAGCCGACGCTGCTGGACTCCACCGTCTTCACGACCGGCGAACCTCTGGCCGATCTCCAGGTTGCGGCTGAGAGCGGCATCATTGATGTTTTCGCAACGGGACTCAAGAGCGGCAGACTTGCTCAGTACCGATCGACCGATGGCGGCGCCACGTTTGCGAAGCTGAACGAACCGGTAGCAGCAGGCGCTGCCCGCACGCGGCTGATGCAGCATGAGGCTCAACGTCTACTGGTCTACGAGGACCGATCGGACAGCGCGTTCTCGCGCCTTGCTGCGCTGGGTTCAACCGACAACGGTCTGAACTGGCATCAGTTCGGAACTGTGACTGACAGCCTGTTCTGGATTGGCGGCTTTGACGTGACCTCCAACACGCCGTCCGGAATCACCCTGGTATACGAGACGGACGGATTTCTCTATCGAACTGGATCAACCGACTTCGGCGCCACCTGGTCTGTTGCGCTTCTGACCGACACCACGGGTTTCAACGCGATGCCGGCGTTGACCGAAACCGACGACGGCCCGGTCGCGTTCTGGTTCAAGCGCGGTGACGACAGCGCTGTCTGGCAGACCACGGATACGGCAAGGTTCTCTGTCGAGCAGCCCTACCACGGCACGCGAATGGCGTCGATTGTCGCCGGATACCAGCAAAGCGGGGTTGTCGGCGTCGCGCCCGGTGTTGACCTCCTGATAGCCAAGACCGAGCTGTACAAGGTCCGCAGCGGCCGTTTCTACGAATACAGCATGGAAGAAGACGCCTATATCGAAGCGCTCGAATGGGCCGACCGCATGGGCGCGGACGTAGTCTCGACCTCACTGGGATACCGGAACTGGTACGGGCCCGACCAATTCGACGGCAGGACCGCGCCGATTTCCATTGCCGCATCGATTGCCGCGAAACGGGGGATGCTGATAGTCGCAGCAATGGGAAACCGCACCGATGACAGCGACTACCCGTGGCCGGTACCCTACATCGTGGCGCCCGGCGACGCGGAAGGCGTCATCACCGCCGGCGGCGTTGAGAAGGATATGCTGCCTTGGCGGGGAACCGGTACCGGCCCGACCTCGGACGGCAGGACCAAGCCCGACCTCGTCGCGCTTTCCGATACCGTCGCCGTAGTGTCCCCCGACTCGGAAGACTACCTGGACGGCAGCGTCGGGACGTCATGCGCCACCGCCCTGATTGCCGGCGCCTGCGCGCTGGTCAAAGAGGCGCATCCCGAATGGTCTGCAGACTCGATCAAAGCCGTGCTGTTCGCAACGGCTACGCGGTCGGTCAAGAGCGACACGTTCGGGTTCGGCGTACCCCGTATCGACTCAATATACAAGCTGTTTCCGCCGGAAAAGCAGGTCGTGAGCATACCTGACGACAGGATCGGCCCCATCTTCCCCAACCCCTTCGTGCCGGCATCCCAAACTCGCGTCTACTTCCCCATCTTCCTGGCTCGCCCGGCGCCCTTCGACAGTGCCCACCAAGTGCCCGACGAATCACCGGTCGTCATCAGCATATTCTCGATGTCCGGCAGTCTGGTCGACACCGTCAACCTGAACACCAGAACGATGGGAAGACCCGGGCGATACGGTGAGAACGGCGATGTAGCCGTCCTCGAGCAGATTGGCGCATACTGGGACGCCAGGAACGAAGCCGGGAAACCGGTCGCCGCCGGACTCTACCTGGCTGTGCTGCAGACAACGTTCGGACGCAGTACGACCAAGTTTGCAGTGGTTCGCTAGCCTTGACTTGAAGGCCCGCGCTGATAACATAGCAGCACCCCTGATTCCAGCGTAGCTCAACCGGTAGAGCATCCGGCTGTTAACCGGAGGGTCACAGGTTCGAGTCCTGTCGCTGGAGCTACCCGCCGGCTCGACCGGCGGGTTTCTCTTTGCCGATGCGCCACCGGAGCACAAAGCAGAACCGGCCCGAAGGCCGGTTCTGCGATTGCGACAGAGACTGCCTACTTCAGGACGATCGCCTTGCTGGATACCGACTTGCCGTTCACGGCCAGCCGGTAGAAGTAGGTCCCGTTGGCAACGCGGCGACCTGAGTTGTCGGTTCGGTTCCAGACCGCAGTGCGGACACCTGGCGGGACCGGACCGCTCGCGAGTGTCTTCACCAACTTACCCGTCACATCGTACACGCCAAGGCTGACGCTGCTGCGACCGGCCACGTAGTAGTTGATTTGCGCCAGGTCGCGGACGATGCTCGGCGATGCTTTGTAAAGCGCGAACTCCACGCTGGGGGATTCCTGGACACCAACTTCAGTCTCGAAGATCATCGTCCCGTAGTACTGCGGATTGGCCCAGTTCGAATTCAGGAGCGTCTGCGGCCACCAGCCCGGGTACAGGTCGCTGTTCGTCACCGATACGTACTGGAAATAGCCGGCAGTGTCACCGGGATTGACGTCCAATTGCCACTTCTGCGTACCAAGGGGTATCTTGGTCTCAAACTGCAGGTGACCGCTCGTGGTAGAACTCACGCTCACAGCACTAGGTACCGGGCCAAACAGCCAGATCGTCGGGCCTATGTCGAGCAACGCCCGATAGATGACCGAGTCGCCGCCCACGTACTCCACCCAGTAGTTGCCTTCGCTCGAATCTGCCGACCAGTACTGGCTCCCGTCCTCGTCTATGTACGGCCCGAACTGGTCGTAGTCAATCCGCCCGGAGTAGTTCGGGCAGTCTACTGCGAAGTACATGAACCCGGCGGTCGAGTCGTAGAGGTAATAGGCCAGCGCGCTGCCCGCGGGTTGCGGCCCGGTGCCGCCGCGCCCCGCCAGGTCCGAGATGTCGTACTCAACCGACCCGCCCCACTCCCCGTCACTGATGAAGCCGTCGATGTTCGGCGTGCCTTTGGCCACCCGACGCACGCGGATGGTGTCCGAGAAGATCGCGCCGGTTATCTGCGTGGTGCCGACCATTGTGTCATTGGTCAGGTTCAGATCGCCGGGAAGCTCCGTGAACATCGTCACTGCGTACTCGGTGCCGGGCAGCCCCGAGTACCAAAGTGTCGGAAACGTATCATAGGCCGTGGCGCCTGCAGCCAGCGGTCCGGTCAGCGTGTCGGTGCCGGCGTACACCCTGGTTCCGAGCGAGTCGATCCAACAGGTAACCGGGATGATGCTCTCCGGATTCGCACCGTAGTTCTTAATCCGGGCAATGGGATAGATCGAGTCCTGGCCCATGGTGCCCGGGGGAGCCGTGATGCTGAGCACGCCGACGTCATGGTCGAGTGGCGGTACGATGTCGAACTTGAAGCACCAGACCGCGTCGGGCGTCGTCTGGTTGAGAGCCAGCAGGAACGTGTCGTTCCACACCTCGATGCCGCCACCTATCCCCCAGCCGGTCGGGTTGAAGCTGTCCACAACCGCGTAGGTTGTGTCCATCATCCAGATCGGGCTTGAGCCGGCCGTCCCGGCCTGGGAAATCCAGTAGCAGTGCTGAAGCGTATCCACGGCGATGCCGTAGGCCGACCCCATCTGCGACGAAGCCCTGACCTGATGGCCGTTGGCGCCGGCGATGGAGAACTTGGTCATCGGCGCGTTCCCAAAGTCGCAGGTCCAGCACGAATCCTCAATCGGGCTATAGCCGAATCCACGCACCGTGCCCGTGTAGCCGGAAATCGTGTAGGTATTGTTCGGGACATGGGTCGTGGCGTCGTAGACGTGGAAAGTCCGGTTGTCGAACCCGGCGAATACCTCATCCGTCGACGCTTTCCAGGCCATGTCGCGGATACCCCAGCCGGACGGACCGCCGGTCTGGGCAAAGCTGTCAATCAGCGGGCGGGCCGGGTCCTTGATGTTGAACACGTAGATGCGCAACTCGGTCTGGCCCGCCGATACCCACATCAGCGTATCCTGAACCGAAGTAACGCCGACGTTGTAGGTGCCGGTGAGCGTCTTCGTCCACACGGTCTCCGGCACGTCCATGAAAGTCGAGGAAGGTCCGAGGGACGGTCTGTGCGGTGCCGATGGGTTGACGTCGTTCATGACCCTGGGTGCTGGCTCGTTCGCCGGGCCGGCCGCGAGGACCAGACCCAGCATCACGCACAGCATTACGATGCTCTTCTTCACTAGTTCCTCCTGGGTTGGGTTTGTGGCTGCCGCAGCCGGCTTCCTCACAGGCGCTCGCCTGTCTCGTCCGCGGTCACCTGCTGCATGGATTCGGCCAGTCTAACCTCGCATCTCCGCAAGTCAAGCAGGCAACTGGTCTTGCGATGATTCGGCCACACCTCGAAGCGCGACCGCCGGCCGCCTCTCGGCAGCCGGCGGCTTTCTGCCCGTCGTGACAGTGCGCCGCGTCCAAGTTGACTTGGCCTCTTCAGTCGCTACAATCCTGTCAAGCTAACCGGAAGTGC
>JAFGRF010000013.1 GCA_016935295.1 Caldifarciminota bacterium
ATACGATATCGTACTATGCCATCGAGATGGGCCTGGTGAGGTTGATGAGTGACGCACTCAAGATAGCGGACGCCGACCCGGAGATTCACTTCGGTGACTACGACGAGTTCATCGTGTTTCACGCGGGTTCGGGGCTGCAGTCCGACGTCGAGCGGGACTCTCCTTTTGACCTGTTCGCCGGCGAAATCCCGTCGGATGCGATTCAGGCCTACCTCGGCGTGCCCTACGTATCGGTGGACTCCGGCCGAACCCACATCGAACGCGCGACCGTACTGCCGGAGATGATGCGGCAGGATACGATGTACATGGGTGAGGTCAATGTCCTCGGTATGACGGGGCTGGCCGGTACGCTCTATCACGAGTTCGCCCATCTGCTCGGCGCCTACGACCTGTACGACGTGACCGGCTTGACGATGGGCGTGGGCGGCTGGAGCCTGATGGGCTACGGCGCATGGCTCGGCGACTACGGCGCGGGCGCGCCACCGGGTGTGATACCCGGTTTCCTTGACGCCTTCAACCGCACTCTGCTCCTCGATACCATCAACCAGGTGAAGACCGTGAAGATGCCGGTCGAGTCGATACCGATATTCGCGGCGGCGATGGACTCGGCGTTGTTTGGTCCGGGGGGAGATTCCGCCCGGCCGACAATCGTCAAGATCCCGATCAGCCCGGACGAGTACTTCCTGCTGGAGAACCGGCAGGTGGACGTCCGCGCTCCGGATACGATCGTGGTCAACGACAGCGACGGGGTGGTGGTGTCGGTTGACTACAACGAGTACGATTTCTTTCAGCCCGGGTCGGGAGTGCTCATCTGGCACGTGGACCGAAGGGTGCTGGCCGACTACGGGCCGTACAACGCCGTCAATATCGACCCGGCGCACAAGGGCGTGGACCTGGAAGAGGGCGACGGTGTGCAGGACTTCGACGTGACCTGGTGGCTGTCGCGCGCCCCGACCTACGAGATATACGGGTACAAGTATGACCCGTTCTTCAAGGGCGGGTACAACGACAGCTTCACCGCCTACACCAACCCGAACAGCGACGGGTACAAGGGACGCAGCTACCTCAGCGTCAAGCTGCTGGGAGCGGTCGACACGACCTCGCGGCTCAAGGACACGGTCATCGCGGTGAAGATCGACTGGGACCTGTTCCAGCCGGGATTCCCGAAATCGGTCGGCAATACTCCGTTCCTGTCGGCGTTCGCCGCGGACATGGACGGCAACGACTCGCTGGAGATCGTCGCGATTGATACTGCCGGCGGGCTCAAGATCTGGCGTTCCGACGGGTCAACGGTTCGTGCGCTCGGTCTCGGCCATACGACGCGGGCCGATGTCGCAGTCGGCGACGTTACCGGTGACTCAAGGCTCGAGGTGGTGGCGGCGGGCAACGACACACTGGTTACCGTCGTTCCGGTTTCCGGAACGCCCACGCGCATCAAGGTGGGGGACAGGGTCTTTGCCGCACCGGTGCTGGCTGACCTCGACGGCGACGGCAAGAAGGAGATCATCCTCGGATCGACAGACATGAAGCTCTATGCCTGGAAAGGAGACGGGACCCTGATGCCGGGATTCCCGGTCCTGGTGGGCGCGGAAATCCGCGCGCCCGTTGCCGTCACCGATACGGTTCGGCCCGGGATAGTCCTGCTCAGCGGCGACGGCCGGCTGTTCCTTTTCAACCCGGACGGAACGCTCGCAAGCGGCTTCCCGGTGACACTCAGCACTTCCCCGTACTACGCCGAGGCCCAGCCGGTCGTCTGCGACTTCGACCGGGACGGGAACAGGGAGATCGCCGCGGTTGCGGGCGGCGAGCACGACTTCCGGCTGTACATAGTCGGGCTGGACGGCACAGTGAAATTCCAATCCCGCGAGTTCATCCGCAGTCCGTTTACCGGCACGCTGGCCGCTGCGGACATGGACGGCGACCAGTACCCAGATGTCCTGGCCGCCTCGATGAACGACCTGGACGCCCTAAATCGCAATGCGAACCTCGTTGCCAACTACCCCTTCACCCAGGATTCTACCTACACAACCACGGAACTGGCCGGCAACTGGATTATCACCTTCGATGTCTACTTCCAGTACCTGTCTTCGCCGGTAGTGGCCGACGTGGATGGCGACGGCGTGTCGGACGTGGTCATCGGTTCCCCGCAATACGGGCTGCTCGGGCTCAACGGCAGGACCGGTGAGCCCCTTGAGTTCTTTCCGTTGATGGCGACCGAGGGAATCAGCGCGGTGCCGCTGGTCGTGGACCTGGACGGCGATGGGAAGATCGAGCTGGCCGCAGGCAGCGATTCCGGTTCGTTCTATGTCTGGAAGATGCCGGGCCCGGCCTCGGGCATCAAATGGCCGTGTGCGTATCACGACGCATGCCATACCGGATTGATTCTCGACTCGGAGCTGCCGCCGTGGCAGCCGCCTACGACGACGGAGCTTGTCGGCAAGCTCTACGTATACCCGAACCCGGCCGGCACTTCAGCCAGCATCCGCTACCACCTGAACGACGCGGAACAAGTCAGGCTCAGGTTCCTGGACATGACCGGCGAGCCGGTCGGCGCCGACTTCGAAGGCCAGGCAGTCAGGGATTCCGACAATGAGACCACGGTGGACCTGACCGCCATCGCGCCGGGTGCGTACATCGTCCGGCTCGAGGCAAAGGGCGCGGGCAAGCGCGAGGTGAAGTTCACGAAGCTGGCAATCGTGAGATAGACATACCATTGCAGATTGCAGATTGCAGATTGCAGATTGCCGTGGGTACCATCCTGGTATGCCTGGCTGCGGCCGTGGCCGGGCCGATCGAGCTTCTGGGGATGCGTACACCGGACAACCCCAGGCCGCTGCCGCCTGACAAGTCGCCGCCGCCGCGCCACGCGGCGTGGGGCGAGGGGCGTGGGGTGTGGAACTGGGGCGCGGATGGCGTCATCAAGGAGGACTTTGTCCTCAACGACGATACAGCGAGCGGATGCGAACAGCGTGCTCCCAGCATCGGGGTGGACGGGCAGGGCAACTTCGTAGTGAGCTGGTATGAGTTCCGCGACGGGGACGCCGATGCGTGGTTTCAGCGGCTCGATTCGGCCGGCAACAAGGTCGGCGTGAACGAGCGGCTGAATGACGACATCTCTCTGGGTTGGCAGGGCGACCCGTCGAGTGCCATGCGGCCGGAAGGTCAGGCAGTTTTCTGTTGGGAGGACCGCAGAGACATAGGCAATTCCGACCTGTTCGCCCAGCGTTTCGCCGCGGCGGGCGCGCGGTTGGGCGACAACTTCCGGATCAGCGATTCGACGGCCGGCGGCGACCAGAGCATGTCCGGCGCCTGGATTGCGCCGAACGGAATGGCACTGCTCGCGTGGGACGACCGCAGGTTCGGACTCACCGGCGACATCTTCGTTCAGTTGCTCAACCCCGATGGCTCGCCCCTGGACACTAACTTCCGGGTCAACGATGACCCGGTCGGCGCCGCGAACCAGTACGAACCGGCAGTGTCGGGCGACAGCTCGGGTCGGTTCGTGGTCGCATGGATGGACGGCAGGGGAGGGGGTGGACCGATGGACTGGAACATCTTCTGCCAGCGTCTCGATTCGCAGGGCCAGCGGCTCGGCGCGAACATCCAGGTCACTACCGAAGGCAGCGTCCAGTGGACGCCTGACGTTTCGTGCGGCCCGGGCGGCGAGTTTGTCGTGACGTGGGACGACGGCCGAAACGGCAACTGGGACGTGTATGGCCAGCGTTACTCGGCGGACGGCAGCCCTCGTGGTCAGAACTTCAAGGTCAATGACGACAGCGGCAGCAACGACCAGCGCAGTTCCGGGGTCGCCGTGAACTTCTACGGTGAGTTCGTGGTCGTGTGGGCCGACCGCCGGAACGGCCAGGATGACGTCTACGCACGACGATTCGATGCCGGCGGCAACCCGCTGGGCGCGAGCTTCGTGCTGAACGACGTGGCTGACGGGAGCCAGATTGACCCGGCAATCAGGGCGAGGCCGGATGGCGGGTACTGGGCAGCCTGGTCCGACGGACGGTCCGGCAACACCGACGTCTACTGCCAGCGGCTTGAGCGGAACGGCAGCAAGGTCGGTGCCAACTTCCGTATCAATGACGATGAAGGCAGCGCGCTCCAGCGCTGTTCGTCCATCGGCATGGACGCGAACGGACTCATCTGCGTAGCATGGGAAGACGAACGGAACGGGCCTTCTGATATCTACCGGTGCGTGACCGATGCGGCAGGCAACTTCCTGGGCGCAAACCTGCGGCTCAA
>JAFGRF010000148.1 GCA_016935295.1 Caldifarciminota bacterium
AGAGAAGATCGCCCGGCTTGAGGATTCCCGTGACCTGAGGCAGGGAGGCGTCGAACTCACTCAGACCTGCTGCAAAGGCGGTGGGGTCGTTCCGGTGTCCCCAGTCCATGTCGAACTGAACCAGGTTCGTGAAGAGAAGACCGGCGGACGTCTTGTTCATCACCTCAACGGTCAGCCGCAGACATTCGGAGTTCACCACCGAATGCTGGGTCTCGGTGAAGCCTTGACCGGCAAAGAGGTCGTCGACCTTCCCGATGCCGACGACAGCCAGCCCGGCCTGCTTCACGTTGTCAAGCAGCGTTGGCTGCGGCGGAGCGCAAGAGAAGTCCTTGCGCCCGGCAGTCCGCTTGAACGAGCCCGGCTTGCTGGTGAACGGACGGGCGATGACGCGGCCGACGCAGAATGGCCCGGTGCACAGACCGCGAGCCTTCTTACAGATGTGATACAACTCATCGGGTGGGACGACATCCTCGTGGCAGGCGATCTGCAGCACGCTGTCGGCTGATGTGTAGACAATCGGGCAGCCGGTTTGCAGATGTTCCTCGCCCAGCTCTTCGATGATTTCGGTGCCGGAAGCCGCCTTGTTGCCGATAGTCTTTCGACCGATAGCCTCTTCAAGGCTGCGTATGAAATCAGGCGGGAATCCGCGGGGAAAAACCGGGAACGGGGAGGTCGTGACGAGCCCCGCGATTTCCCAGTGCCCGGATGTCGAGTCCTTCCCGGCTGACCTCTCGGCCATCTTGCCGAAGCATGCCTGCGGTTCTTCTTGCGGTGGGACACCCAGGATTGGTATGACGTTGCCAAGGCCGAGCCGAGCGAGATTGGGAAGGTCCAGACCGCCAACGGCCTTGGCGAGATTGGCAAGAGTGTTCGAGCCTTCGTCGCCGTACTTCGCCGCGTCGGGCAGCTCCCCACACCCTACGCCATCGAGCAGCAGGACTATGACGCGAGAACCAGACGAGGATTTCACCACTAAGTCACCAAGACACGAAGAAGACTGCAGACTGCTCTCGGTGCCGTCAATCTACAATCTTCAATCGTCAATCTGAAATTGTGTATGCCGGGGACAGGATTTGAACCTGCATGCCGTTAAGCACATGGCCCTCAACCATGCGTGTCTGCCAATTCCACCACCCCGGCGTGCTTCCCGCCTCCGGCTGTTAGCAGTTAGCCGTGAGCAGTTAGCCAGTGTGCGGTCATTATAGAAGAGAGCCTCAGAGAGTCAAACGGAGGAGATGCGGCGCCGGCGCAGACGACGCCACCGAGCACGGCCTGGTTATCGGCCCAACACTATGTCGATGCCGGTCAGCACAAGCTCCAGCTTGCTCGCCGACAGCCTTCCCACGCGTTCAGTAAGCAGCGTCTTGTCGAGGGTCACAATCTGAGAGACATTCGCCACCGAGTCTTTGGGCAGGCCCGCGTTAGCACCGGAGAGCGGCACGTTTCCGGGAGCATCGGCCCAGCGCAGATTGCTTGTCAGCGGAACACAGACGACTGTGGCCAGGTGGCTCCGATTCAGTGCGTCACCCTGCACGACAATGACCGGTCGTCGAAAGCCCGGGCCCGACCCCTTGGGCGGCGGAAGACTGGCCCACCAGACATCCCCGCGGGAGATCACCACTCGGCTTGCTCCAAGACTCGGCGGCTTGCGGCAGCAACGAAAGTGTCCTTCTCGTCCTTGACTCGCTCGCACACGCGGTTCATCGCCTCGGTTATCTCGTCGGGCGCGTGGCGGGCGACGTACTCCTTGAGCGCGGCGCTATACACCTCGCTTCGAGACTTGCGCGCGCGGCGAGCGAGCCGCTCGACGTCCTTGAAGATCTCATCCGGGACCGAGACTGCTGTCTTCATACCCAGAGTATAACCAACGGCTCATACCCGGTCAACCGCTCACTCTGTCGCACCAGGACCCCCTTGCCGGGCGTGCGCCTGGGATGGAAAACCCGGGTGCGTCCAGCTCTTCCTTTCATCAGGCTGAGATCTGGAATCGTCAATCCGGAATTATCCGGTCCCGCGCCGTGTGAAATAACCATCACTTGTCTCCCGAGTTCCCCGGGGAAAATGTCCTCGTCGTCGGCGGAACTACTTCGCTGCGGGGGTCTTGAGGAATTCGACCACCCGCTATACGAACTGTTCGGCTTCGGCGAGCAACTCGACAGCGTCTTCCCGTGTCGTGGTCTTGATCGTTTCGTAGTCGGACTCGTGACGCTCGTCGAAGGCCCGATGCAGGGAGCGAGACATCTCGGTCGGGAACGCGCCACTATGCACGAACTCCTTGTCGAAAAGGCTGATGACCCCGGCGTGCTTTGATGACGCCATGCCGACATTCTGCAGCAACGCCAGCACGGCATGGAACATCGCGTAGTACGCGCGATTCACGATGCTTCGGGGAGTCCGGCTCGCTTCAAGCAGGGTGCGCGCGTCGGCGAGAGTCTCCCTGGCCTGCTCCAGGCGCAGACTGACGAGTTCGGAGATATGCTCCGGTCTCAAACCTCGATACCCTCAGCCTCGACGGCCATCGCGAGCGTCGAGGCGCTGGACGGACCTTCCTCCCATTCTGTACGCGCGACCACCAGCGGGAAGACGACCAGCCCGTTCTCGTACCCCAGCTCCCACGCGCAGAACCGGACGTACTCCTCGGATTCGCGCGAAACCGGGCCTTCGAGCACGACCAGCACGTCAACGTCGGAATCCGGTTCGTTGTCCCCGCGCGCGCGAGAGCCGAAGAGAACGAGCCGGACCAGTACGAGGCGTTCGGCAATCCTGGCCTTCAGCTTCTGGAGCAACAGTCGTTCTCTGTCGGTCATAGCTCAACTATATGCCGGCCAAAGGGAGAAATCAAGTCAGTCCAGCCGTCGAGACCGCTGGCGGTCAGCCGTGATCGTTCGCTCGGCCGACTCGTAGGTCGTCTATCGCTCCCTGACGAACCAACGATGTACGCCCTGTCCGACAGAGGCCGCCGAGGCCAATTCCCCAATTCGTCATTTCCCATTCGAGCTTCAATCGGTATTCGGACTTCGTCATTCGTGCTTCACCGAGATGGTGCTTTCGTGGTTCCAATGTCGGACTCTGGGGCACACGAGCACGCTTGACTTGGCAGGGGTCGGGATTATGCTCACTGCGCCTCTATGAGTGGCGAATCCAACCCTCCTGACAAGCTGCAGGCCCTGCG
>JAFGRF010000149.1 GCA_016935295.1 Caldifarciminota bacterium
AGGCCGTACTCCACCCGGCCTTCGAGAAGAAGGAGATGGAGATCGCCCGCAGCCGGATGATAGCCGGCGCCCGCCGCATATTCGACAATCCCGGAGCCGAAGTGCGCTACGAATTCATGAAGCTGCTCTACGGAGACCACCCGTACGGCCGGCTCTCGGGCGGCGACACGCTGTCGCTCCCTCTCATCAAACGCGAGGATCTCGCAGCGTTCCACAAGACCCACTTCCGACCCAACAACTGCTTCGTGGTCGCGGTCGGGGACATAGACCGCAAGGACCTTGTCGCCGAGATGGAAAAGCGACTGGCGTCGTGGACGCCCGGCGCCATACCGGCGATCACCGTCGCGCCGCTCCCCATGCCGGACCGCACCAAAGTCAAGGTCATCACCCGGTCCGACATGAACCAGACCTACGTCGAGTTCGGCCATCCCGGCATCCGCGCCACTGACCCGGACATGCTCGCCACCCGCCTGATGTCCTTCATCCTCGGCGGCGGCGCGAAATCCTCGCGCCTCGGCGTCAGCGTCCGCGAAGAAGGCGGACTCGCCTACGACGTCCGCTGCTGGTTCGACCGGAACCGGCTCGAGGGCGGGTTCCACGCTACGGTTCAGACCGCCTACCCCAAGAAGGCCATCGGGCTGATGCTCCGCGGCATCAAGCTGATGTACGACTCGGGCGCGACTAGAAAGGAAGTCGAGCAGGCCCACAACTACTACACCGGCTCATTCCCCCTGACCTACGCCGATACCTATGGCAAACTGGCCCAGGTCCGCACCATGGAGCTGTATGGCTACGGCATGGACTGGCTCGACGAGTTCCCGAACAAAGTGAAGGCGGTCACACTCGAGGAAATCAACAAGGCCAGCCGCGACCACCTGAAGCCGGGCCAGTACTGGATGGTAGTCGTCGGCCCGGTGACAAGAGAAGACCTCGGCCTGACCGACGTCGAGTGGATTGAATGAGCGCGGGACATGACCGGATTGTCTACCGATCCGGATCCTGTCCCAGGCCGAAACCGCCCGGGTAAAGCCCGGGCGGTCCTTCCTGACGGCGGCAAGTCGCACCTCCCGACGAACCCCGGCCCGTCCGGGTCCGGTTCCCTCGGCTGCTTGACCGACCTGTCGCGCAGCATACAATCTCTCCCGATGCGGCTCGGCGAGTTTGAACTGCACAGCCTGTCCGACGGGTTTTTCGGGCTCGACGGCGGCGCGATGTTCGGCGTAGTTCCCAAGCCCGTCTGGGAACGGACAAACCCTGCCGACTCGCGCAATCGCATCCGGCTGGCCGCCCGTCCCTTGCTCATTGTCACAGACTCGGAACGCATCCTCGTCGATACGGGCATCGGCGACCGGTGGGACGACAAGGCGCGCGACATCTACCACATCGAGAAGATTGACACCATCGAGTCGTCACTGGCCCGCGTCGGTTTCCGTCCCGAGGACATCACCAAGGTCGTACTGACCCACCTTCACTTCGACCACGCCGGGGCAACGACCAAGCTCGACGACACCGGCAAGCCTGTCCCCCGCTTCCCGAATGCCCGCCATTACGTGCAGCAGAGAGAATGGAACGCTGCGCTGACACCGAACCGCCGCTCCCGCGCCTCATATCGTCCCGATGACTTCCTTCCCGTACAGGAAGCCGGGCTGCTGGAACTCATCGACGGCGACTGGAAGCTCGACCTGACCGCTCGGGACACGATCCGAAATGCAGAACATCTCGGTCATGTCCCTTCGCTTGAGCTTGTGCTGACCGGCGGCCACACTCCCGGCCACCAGATAGTCCTACTCAAAGAGAATTCAGAATTCAGAAATCAGAAATCAGAATTCAAGACTGCGGTCTTCTGGGGCGACCTGATACCGACCAGTTCACATATTGCCACGCCCTACATTATGGGGTATGATTTGTCTCCGCTCGAGACAATGGAGCAGAAGGAGAAGCTCGTACAGCAGGCCATCGCCGGGAAGTGGCTGTCGTTCTTCGAACACGACCCGGAGTTCGCCTGCGGTGTCATCGAAGAGGAGAACGGAAAACCATTCTTGAGGCCGCTCGCGGTGTGAACCGCACTGCCTCCGCGTGTCGGGACTGCCTGACACGCCTGATGCCGTAACCAAGAGGAGACTATGAAGAATACGGACTGGCGCGACCTGTGTCGCGATAAGATCAAGACCGCGGACGAAGCGCTGCGCGTGCTGCAGCCGGGCGACCGCCTTTTCATAGGCTCGGCCTGCGGCACCCCCCAGAAGCTGGTGCAGGCGCTCGCCGATTGCCCGATTGAAGACGTGGAGATCACGCACCTGCTGACCCTGGGCGTCGCTCCCTATGCCCAGGAGAAGCTCGCCAGCCGCTACCGTGTCAACGCGTTCTTCATCAGCGCCAACGTCCGACCCGCGATCTGGGAAGGCCGCGCCGACTACACCCCGGTCTTCCTCTCCGAGATTCCCGAGCTGTTCCGTTCCGGCCGCATCCCGCTCGACGTCGCCCTGATCCACGTCACACCGCCGGACGAGCACGGCTTCTGCAGCTTCGGGGTGTCGGTGGACATCACCAAGCCGGCCGCCGATGCGGCCCGCCATGTCATCGCCGAGGTCAACCCGCAGATGCCGCGCACGCTCGGTGACGCCTTCATCCACGTAAGCGAGATCGACGCGGTAGTCGAGAACGACGCTCCCATCTACGAATTCGTCACTCCGGGCGAATCCGAGGTGGCCCGACGGATCGCGAAAAACGTGGCCGACCTCGTTGAAGACGGCTCGACCATCCAGGTCGGCTACGGCGGCATCCCCAACGCGCTGCTCTCCTACCTGAAGGACAAAAAGGACCTTGGCGTCCACACCGAGGTCTTCTCTGACAGCATCATCGACCTGATTGAAGCCGGCGTTATCACCAACCGGAGGAAGACACTCCATCCCGGCAAGGTAGTCGCTTCGTTCACAATGGGCTCGCAACGTCTTTTCAACTACATCGACAACAACCCGATGTTCGAGTTCCATCCGGTGGACTACACCAACGACCCGTTCATAATCGCGCAGAACGACAAGATGGTCTCAATCAACTCGGCGCTCGAGGTCGACCTGACCGGTCAGGTCTGCGCCGACTCCATCGGTTACCGGTTCTTCTCCGGCATCGGCGGCCAGGTCGACTTCGTCCGCGGCGCGGCCCGCTCCAAGGACGGCAAGGCGGTCATCGTCCTCCGCTCCACCCGCGACAACGACAAGTTCTCACGCATCGTCCCGATCCTGACCGAGGGCGCGGGCATCGTCACTTCGCGCGGCGACGTCCACTACGTCGTAACCGAGTGGGGAGTAGCCTACCTGCACGGCAAGTCAATCCGCGACCGCGCACTCGCCCTGATCTCGATCGCCCATCCGAAGTTCAGGTCGGAGCTGTTCAAGCTCGCCAAGGAGAAGCACTACATCTACGCCGACCAGCCCGAGCTGCCGCTGGTCCAGGCCCGCTACCCCGAGGAGTTCGAGGCGCAGGCAGCCCTGAAAGACGGAACGCCGGTCTTCCTTCGACCCATTCGGCCGACCGACGAGCCGGCGATGCGTGACCTCTTCTACTCCTTCTCCAAGGACACGGTGTTCTACCGCTTCTTCTCCTATCTCAAGGCGATGCCGCACGACAAGATGTCGAAGTTCGTGAACGTCGACTACGAGTCCGAAATGGCGCTGGTCCTCGCGCTCAAGCAGGGCGGCGAGGAGAAGATCATCGGTTCGGCCCGCTACTACGTCGATAAGGCCACCGGGCTTGCCGAGTACGCCATCGAAGTCCAGGACGAGTTCCAGAACAAAGGCGCGGGCGGCGTCCTCTTCAACCATCTGACGAAGGTCGCGAAGATGAAAGGCATCAAGGGGTTCGTCGGCTACGTACTCGACTCCAACACCCGCGCCTACCGGCTGATGACGCGCACCGGACTCCCAATCGAAACCAAGTGGGACGACGGCGTCTACACGCTGACCATGCGCTTCGACCCGAGGAAATAGGAGAAAACGATGAGCACCGGCACGCCAATCGCCAATCGTCAGTCACCATTCGTCAATTCGCTCGACTTCCTCTTCCGTCCCCGTTCTACCGCGGTGATCGGCGCTTCCAACCGGGAAGGCTCGGTCGGCCGCGCGCTCTTCGCCAATGTCCTAATGAACGGCTACACCGGCGTGGTCTACCCGGTGAACAACACCGCCAAATCGGTACTCGGCGTCAAAGCATACCCTACGGTACTTCAGATACCGGATGAAGTGGACCTGGCCATCCTGATCGTCCCGGCGCTGGCCGTGCCCGCGGTACTGGCTGAGTGCGGGCAGAAGAAAGTCAGAGGGGCGATCGTCATCTCCGCCGGATTCAAAGAACTCGGGCCCACGGGCGCGCAGCTCGAGCTTGCGGTCCGCGACCGGGCCCGCAAGTACGGCATCCGGCTCATCGGCCCCAACTGCTTCGGCGTCATCGACGCGTCGCCCAAGGTCAGGATGAACGCGACGTTCGGCCGGGCCATGCCGCCCTTCGGAAACATCGCGCTCATCTCCCAGTCCGGCGCGGTCGGTCTCTCCGCGCTCGAATACGCAATTTCCGAGGAGGCCGGGCTCTCCAAGTTCGCCTCAATCGGTAACAAGGCTGACATCAACGAGTGCGACCTCCTCGCCTACCTGCGCGACGATCCCGAAACCGACGTCATCATGCTCTACCTCGAGGACCTGGTGAACCCGGCCGAGTTCATGAGAATCGCGCGCGAAACCACCTCGCACCCGGTCAAACCCAAGCCGATCCTCGCCATCAAAGCCGGTCGCACTTCCGAAGGCGCCAAGGCCGCGTCATCCCATACCGGCGCGCTCGCCGGCTCCGACGCCGCCTACGACGCCTTCTTCGCGCAGGCCCGCATCATCCGCGTCGAAACCATCAACGAGCTCTTTGCCAAAGGCGTGGCGCTCGCCTACCAGCCGCCGCCCAAGGGCCGCCGCGTCGGGATTCTCACCAACGCCGGCGGCATCGGCATCATGGCGACCGACGCCTGCGTGCGCGCCGGGCTGGAAATCGCCAGACTCTCGAACAGTACTCGCACCGAACTGAAGAAACACCTGCCGGTAACGGCTGCAACCGGCAACCCGGTGGATGTCATCGGGGACGCCGACGCCACCCGCTACCGCGCCGCGCTCGACTTGCTGATAAACGACGAGAACATCGACTGCCTGCTTCCCATCTGGACTCCGACGCTCATGGCCGAGTCCAGGGACATCGCGAGTATTACCGCCGATCTCGGGTCGAAGTCGGACAAGCCCATCCTCGCCTGCATCCAGTCGATGAAGAACGCCGAGGAAATACGGCGGCAGTTGATGCGGGACAAGATTCCTCACTACCAGTTCCCAGAGAACGCCGCCCGCGCGCTGGCCGCAATGGTCGAGTTCGCCGAATGGAGCCACCGTCCGCAAGGCGAAGTCAAGAACTTCCCGGATGTCAAACCGGACGTAGTCAGGGGCATCCTCGACAAGGTCCGCACCCGGCCGACCCGGTTTGTGGCCGAGCCCGAGGGCCACGAAATCCTCAAGGCCTACGGCTTGCCCGTGCCCCAGTTCCGGCTCGCGAAGACGGCCGCCGAAGCGGTCGCCGCAGCAAAGGAAATCGGCTACCCGGTCGTGCTCAAGATCGTGTCGCCCGATATCCTGCACAAGACCGAGTTCGGCGGAGTGCGCGTGAATATCACCGACGACGCGAAGATGAAGGTGGAGTTCGCCGGTCTGCTTGAGACCGTGAAGTCGAAGAAACCAGATGCCGACATCTGGGGCGTGCTGGTCCAGCAGATGGCGCCCAAGGGAACCGAGACCATCATCGGCATGAAACGCGACCCCTCGTTCGGCCCGCTCCTGATGTTCGGGCTCGGCGGAATCCTCGTGGAAGTCCTGAAGGACGTTACCTTCCGCATCGCGCCGGTGAACGAGATATCGGTCGACTCGATGGTCACCGGCATCAAGGCAGCGAAGATCCTGCAGGGATACCGTGGGGAAGCGCCGCGCGACGTGCCCAAGATCAAGGAATGCCTGGAGCGCCTCTCGCAGCTCGTCATCGACTTCAAGGAGATTGATGAACTCGACATGAACCCGCTGCTCGTATACGAGGAAGGCAAAGGCGCCCTCGTCCTCGACGC
>JAFGRF010000150.1 GCA_016935295.1 Caldifarciminota bacterium
ACCACGGCAGCGCGCATCGCTGCCGCTCGATGTCACGGCCAAGCAGCATGTCGTAGAACGCCAGGAAGGAGAACGAGAAGACCGCGAAGCTGAGCAACGCCTTCTGGAAATCCGGGTAGTCCTTCATCGTGAACCTCAGGACGTTGCCCGGGACGTCCTGCCAGCTCACCGAGGTCAGCCGGGCGCGGCCGACGTGATACTGCTTTGTGCTGCCGGGTTGGTCCTCGTGTCCGCGATTCAGGAAATCGGCTGCGGCGAGCGCCGCGTGCATCTCGATGAAGTGCGCCGGGTTTTTCTGGGGCAGACCATCGGGCTCAAATGGTTTATCTTGCCCGTCCAGCTCCTGGTTGCCGAGCAGGTAGACCGCGTCGTAGACCTGCTCCGCGTCCCACGCGTTCGCGTAGTAGTGCAGCGCCGCCTTGGCGTTGAGGGCAAAGCCCCGCGGGTCGGCAAAGTCTCTGTCCGTCGGTGGCGGGTTGGGCATCGGGTAGCCGAAATACGGCAGGAGGGGCGCGCCGCCGATGTGCAGGTTGGCCGCCCCGTCCCATTTCATCGAGTCATTGCGGATTACCCTCGCGATGGTCGGGAACCCGGCCGCGCCGGCCGCGCCGAACACCGAACCGCAGACGAAGAACCTCGCCTGCTTCTCGGTCCCGCACCCGTCCTGCAGGTCACGCACGATGTCGGACCAGGGCGCCTCGGTGATTTGGTCGCGGATGCGCGCCATCGCCGGCGCGCCAACCGACGGCCGGCCCCGGAACCCGCCGCCCCATTTCAGGTCCATCTCTTTGTCCGAGTAGAGAAAATCGCACAGGTCCGCAAGGTGGCGGGTGCTCTCCGTGTTGGCGAGGTCGGCGTACCCGAAGTACTCGCGCAGCGATGTCCCGCCTCCGTTGGGGACCGGCTCCCAGGAGATGATCTCGGCTCCCTGGGCGTCGTGGCTCAGCTCGATGTCGGTCGAGAAGAGACTGGGACGCGGGAGTGCCCCCAGGCCGAAATCACCCCGGATCTTGCGGTACTGCTTGACGGTCTCTTCAAGGCGATTGACATTCCCGTTGCCCCGGTCCTGGTCAACTACGAGCAATCTCACCCGGTCGGGGCCCAGGCCCATTGCGCACAGGTGGACAAAAGACTCGAGCACCCGGGCACCCGTGCCCCCGATGCCGACCATGCATCTGCTCATAGGTTCCTCCGCCTATCTGCTTCGGCCGCGCGTAAGGAGCGGCACGTAGCGCGCTCGCGGCGGCATCCCGCGCGGGAAGAATGTCGCGGCGAAACACGCAATGATGTAGACAGCCACGCCAATGACCGCCTCGATGATGGCCAGCAACAGTACCGACAGCACTACGTCGAAGGACCAGCGGTGCAGCGCGATGATGGCCAACACCTGGCAGGCTGCCGCGTGGAAGACCACGATCCACAGCAGGCTCAGGTACCACGGGACAGCCTGCTGGAACACGTCGTCAACCGAATTGATATGCCGGCGTCGATGGTAGCTCATCCGGTACCAGATGAACACCCCTACCAGCACGAGCACGATCAGCACGTAGGACAGCCCAAGGAATCGCGACCACTCACCGTAGCCCACCCCGCGGGGTGTCCAGAGATCGGCAATGGGTTCGCCCAGTTCGCGCATTTTGCTACCTCCCGACGGCAAGATAGAGATCCGCCAGTTTCTGCTCTCGGTTCAGAATACTCTCGACGAAACTGCTCAAGTTCATAGTCTTGCACCAGTCCTGGGGGCGATCGTCTCGTTCCGTCGAAATCTCCTCCACCCAGGCGGGAGGAACAAGCTTCGTGCGTACGATTGCGACGCGGTAGGCGTCCCAGTACTGACCGTCTCCCCGGGTGAACTCCAGCCCGCACCGGAAGTGTGTCGGATTCGCGGAGTCAGCGGCCAAGTCCGCGGAAGAGAACGCCAGGCCGGCACCGGATGCGGGCTCCCACTCGAGCGGGCTGTTATCGTAGATTGTGACGCCCGAAATCCGGGCATCGAGACAGCTACCGTCTATCTCCAGGCCGTAGTGCTCATGTGTCAGTTCCACCTCGAGTTTCAGGTCGGCGCGGCCCACGAGCGCTTGCTTTGGATGCGGCCGTCTCCAGTGCAGTAAATAAACACCGCCGTCCAGGTCCTCGTACTGGAGCGGGTTGCCCCGTGAAACCCCTTCCACGACCACCTCGTCGGGGGCTTCGACGACGACACTGCAGTCGCGGACAATCCTGCCCGTGACGTCGAGCAGGCGACAGGTGTCGTCCGGGCCGGGAGGCATATCGGCGCTGCGCTCGGCACTCCTGAGCCGATTGTGAAGTGAAAGCCCGTGCGTCCCATCGGTGGAGAATACGAAGCAGTAGTATGGACGCGGGCCGCTCACGGCGATGACGTCCTGACGCATGACCGACCAGACGTTGTCATGGAAGTGTCCTTTGAGCTGCACGATCTGGAAGTAGTATCCTCGCCGCACCCAGTTCTGGATGTGCTCCACCATCACGTCCCACTCGTGAGCATGCCCACCGGGGAGAATGGGTATGGCGTCGGTGATGACCAGCGTTGCTTTCGGCGCCGGTTCGGCCGATGCTATCCTGCCCAGCACCTCGAGCAGGGCGGTCGCCGGTACCTTATAGAAGCTCCGGGCCCGGGCCTGACTCAATGTGGTCATGTCGTAAATCGCGCTGTCAAACGCTTTGAAGGACGTTCGCTCCCTGGGGCAGACTCCGGTAGCCCAGACATTGACCTGTGAAAGGAACCGCCGGAACTCGATCCTCACACTGTCGGCTGCGCTGCGCGGCAGGAATCCCCGCATTGAGGTCGAGGCGTCAATGTAGATGATCAGCGAATCCGCTGGCGGTTCGATTGAATCACAATGACCATACCCGTTGGGCGCCGAGGGCAACGAATCTAGGACGGCGCGGACGTCAGAACCGTCCGGTCGGGAGCCGCACCCGGCCAGAATGAGCCACCCTGCCACCGCGGACACGAGCAGGAGGAAGATTGTCTGCACTCTCTTCATGATCCCTGTCCCTTTCCGGGCACGACCTTTGCCCGCTGCTTCAGGCGTACACCCTGAAGCGGGAATATACTACCGGATTCAACCCTGTCAACCGCTATTTCGCAGCCCACTGCGCCCCGGCCCCGTCAGCCGTCCCGGACCGTCTTGAAGCACTCGGCGGGCTCGAAGGCACTTCCTCTTCGATCCAGCGGATGTATCGAGACAGATCGGTCGCGCCGCGTGCTTCAAGAGGGCCACAAGCATCCTGTCCCATGAACTGCTGGAGTAGACCGCAATCGACATCCCGCCCGATTCGCACCGCGAGGCGCGTTGCCCTGCGACCCCACGGTTTCGCCATCAGGGCCCGCAGACCAGCAAAGAAGTCGTCGCTCGGACCGCTGTCCGCAACCAGAACTAGGACCGGTGGGAACGCCTTGCTGGGCATGGGTGGAACGTCGAGCACCTGCGCGACCAGTTCTAGGGCCGCCCCCATTGCGCACCCGCCCTCCTCAGCCTCCAGCTCTGGCCAGTCCAGCTCAGCGACCGGAGTTGGTGTACCTAGGTGCCATTCCGCCTTCCTGCAGTACCTGACTGCCCGGACCAGGACCATGGCTTCCGGATGCTCGTCCTGGCACCAACGTAGTTCGGGCGTTGCTTGCCTGATTGCCGTGTTGAGCTGCTGGATTTTGTCTCCTGCCATTGAACTGGAGCAGCCAAGAATCCAGATGAAATGCAGCGGCCGCCGCGCGTGTCCCGCCTTCACAGGACTATCGTCCCCACCGATGTACCGAACCGGACCTCAACCCCGGACTCCAAGCCAAGCGTTCTGCCCGGATCAACATTGGTCATTGTGTGATCCGGCAACCGCGATACCCATCTCCCGGACGACAGGTTCTTGAGGCCCCAGCGGTTGTGGGTGACCACCACCTGGCCGATCGGCCTTGAGAAATCGAATCGCCGGTTCGGGTCGACGTGGTGGGGATACAGCGCCGAATCGTAGTTGAGCATGGCCGTGGTCTCGGTCCTTTCCACTTCCACACGGTACGGCAGGGGTAGTTTCCCTCGACAGTCCCAGCAACTACCGGCATACACCCCGGCCGGACCCTCCTTGGACGGCTCGTAGAAGTTCTCCCGGCCGCACGAGCAGTAGAGAACAGCGTCCCGAAGCGTTGTCATTGCCATGCTCCATTCATTCCCGGTAGGACGCGTGCGGGGTTCTTTCAGCCCGGCAGTAAACACCCTGACGAACAAGTCGTGCAGGGACTGCGGTTAGATACCTCGGAAGATAATGGCATTGGCCCCTGCTTCGCCTTCCAGGTCGTACGAGCCTCTCGGTAGGGCTTTGTTTGACCGGTCACCTGGATCGAATATGAAGACCGGTTTCTCGCCGTACATAAGCCGTTGCGTCGGGAGATCCCAAGCGCGGATTGCGAGTTTCCGCTTCCCGTCAAGTGGGTGCGCTCGGTACAACATGAGGAAGAACAGCACTGCCAGCAAATGCCGGTCTGTGGCGGCACCTAGCTGGCCACGCCCGGTGACAACCTCTGGCGCCAGGAAACCGGGGGCACCTAGTATGAAGCCGCGATACCTATCGGCCACGATGGTCTCGTCTACGCCGAGTATCCGGACCTCGCCGGTGGCCGGATCGAAAAACACGCTTCCGAAGTCGACTGTCCTGAAACACAGGCCGCGCTCGTGCAATAGCGAGAAGCCGCGACTCAGCTCGAACCCGGCCGTGACGATAGCCCAAAACGTCGGGTTGAGACTTCCCCTGAACAGGCCGAGAATGCTCTTGAAACGCGGCTCGCGCAGGGGCATGATGCCGCCCCAGCCGGCGCTGGTCGCGGACTCCACCAGTTCCGTCGGCCAGATGAAACTGGGCGATGGTGCACCTCGGTCTATCATCGTTTCGAGCCGCTCGCGCAACTGCGTGTCAGTAGCTACGTACTCGGGGAAGTGCCACTTGAGTGCCACCGGCTTCCTGGCCAGCGTGGCCCGGTACACCTCGCCCTGGGAGCCCCCTCCAAGCATGGTCCCAACGCGGTAGGTCCTTCCAGTTCGAACGCCACGAACCGTCGTCCCAATCTTCAGCATTCCCATGCTCTTCCTCTGTTAGGCTCGTCTCCGGAACAGCCACGGGACGGCATACCCCGACCCAAGGGCGCGTGTAGACCCGAAGGAACCGCAGGAGATAGCAGCCCAATGCCGCCGAACCAGCACTCCACTGGGACCAGCCCAGATGGGGCTCACCCGCGTCCTGCCAAACGCCAGACCGCCCGCCACCTTGAGTGGACGTCGGTGGTGAAGGCATCGGAGGTTGTGGACGCGCCTTTTCCGCGTCAGGATGCCCGAACTGACGCCATCGACGCTGGCAATGGCATCCCTCGTACGCTCGGACAATCGGCAGTGCCAGACCCGCAATCTGTTCGTACCCGTCAATCTCAATCGGTCTGTACTCGTGGCTGGCGCCGATGAAGCGCTGGAGTTCACCGAGGTCTACATCCGGGCGCACCGCGAGGGCAACGCGGCTGGAATGTTCTCCCCACGGACTGGCTAGCAGGGCTTCCACCCCGGCGTCGAAGTCGTCGGTGGCGCAGCCGTTCACAACCAGTACGATGATTGACGGGAGACTGCGGCGCATCAGTGATGCATCGAGTCCGTGCGCGACCAGCTTGAGCGCAGCACCAACGGAGCAACAACCCTCGCCGGGCTCGAGTTCACGCCAGTCAACCTCACGGATGGGCGTCGGCACCTCGATGTGCCACTCAGGGGCCCGGTCATACGTGGCGGCGCGTATCAGGAGTCGGCGGAACGGCGCCTCCTCCTGCAGACACCGAAGCTCCCGCAGCAGTCCTCTAACTGCGATGTTGAGGGTTTTGAGTTCGACATCGCGCTCGGGTCGTGGCAGGATCAGAACCATGTGCAGGGGACGCAGGCCGATCTGCGGTCCCATTCGTACGTCATCCACAATCCGCCCTCTCATCCCACCACGAAGCTGTCAGTCGCGTCTAGGATGTCGCCGCCCACGTTGCGTCGAATGCGACACCCACGCAAAATGCCGGAGGCGGTAGCGTCCCAGGCAGCCACACCCGGTCCCTGATTGTCATGCACGCTGCAGTCGGCCAGCTCCACGTAACCGTGGTCGCCTACACCCACGCCGCCGCCCGCATTGCGGGCAATCTCGCAGCGATTGATGCGGGCGCGGGCTCCATCTGTCACCATGACTCCGCCCGATGAACCATCAATCACACTTGAGTCCGTAACTTGGAGTGTGGCCGAGTCCTTGGCTTCAAGCGCGGGCCGACCGCAGTGTGACACCTCGCTGCCATCGACTGTCACCGTAGCGTGGTCCTCGACGTAGAGCCCGCCCTGGGCGCTGAAGTGCATGCGGCACTTCCGTACATTCACCCGCGTACCGGGGCCGTGCGCATGGAGGCAGGCAAGCGAAGATGAAGTAACGTCGCAGCTCTCGATGGATACGTCGGAACCCCGGATGTCAAAACCGAAGCACCCTTCGCCGGTTTCGGGCAACGCCCGCATACTCAGGCCGCACAGGGCGACACCGTCGGATGCCACGAGCAGACAAGCCCTATCCGACGCCTCGATGACCGCGGCGTGGATGTCCTGAGCCTCGAGCCGGACTGGGGCGCGAATGTCGTAGGGTCCTCGGTAGCGCCCGCGCCGGACAATGATCCTCGTGCCCGGCGAGGCGGCCTCCAGGGCGGGACCGATGTCCGGGAAGTCTCCGTCTCCGTTCTGCGACACCACTATGTTCGGAGGCTGACTAGGAGACCGTCCATCTCCCGTTCCACGTTCGAATGTGGAGAGTTTGGCCTCACTGACCAGCGTAAGCGCGAGCGCGACAGTTCCGACGGCCCAGCGGGCGGCTGCCGTGTCCATGGCCCGGAGCGTGTGCACGAGGTCGACCTGCTGGAGGAACACGACCTCGAACGGGATATTCCGGTTCCACTCAAACAACGTTCTGCCCACCCCGTCGACCAGCGCCATGTCCAGTACGTTGAGCCAGCGTTCACACGAGCGCGGATGTCCGCCGCACAGGTCGAGCATGAAGGCACGGCACCGTCGGGAGTCGGTGCAGATATCCCGCCCCTCGTCGGCGAGCAGGCGGATGAAGGCCTCCCGGACGATACGGTCGGACATGACGGCCGCTCCCCTCAGCCGGCATCGAGGCCCGGCGGCCCGAGCCAAGCTACCATACGCTGCCGTCCGAAGCCGGCGGGGCGAAGGTCGGGGGAGCCGGGATGAGCCCCGGGCTCGAGGCGGACACCGTGCTCGAAGGTGGCAGACAGATCGAGCCGACCACCGCAGTCGAGGCCCAGCGCAGTGCGTGAACCAGCTGTTCCGCGTCGCGCACGAGCAGGGGCCGAATTTCCGGGTCGGCGATGAACCGCTCGAGCGATGGCAGGTATGCGTCCCGGCCGACCGCAACTGCGAGGCGCACGGCTTTGCTGGGCCAGGGCTGGGCGAGAAAACCGTCTACCGCTCTCGAATACAGCGCTCGGTCATTCGGCCTGCCGTCCGACACCAAGACGAGGACCGGCGGCAGGCCGCGGGCAGGCATGCTCTCCACGGCCAGCGCCTGTGCCGTCAACCGGATTGCCTTCTCGGTCCGCGTCCAGCCGCGGGCGACCAAGTCTGTGTCCCACTCGAACCGCTCGACGGGGGTCGGCTCTGCCACGTGCCACTCGGCCTCGGTCGAGAACCTGATGGCGCGGACGAAAATGCTGGCATCCGCGTGCGCAGCCGCGGTCTCGCGCATCGCGGGAATCGTGGCGCGGATTGCGTCGTTTAGCGCCCCAATCTTGCCCTGCTTCCGCATCGAACCGGAAACGTCCAGTATCCACACGAAGTGGAGCGGACGCCGGGCGACCGGCGGGCCCGGTGTCCGCAGTTCCTCGGCGCCCATCAGGTGCTCAACCGCCGCTCACTGGGGATGCTCATCAGAGTGTGACTTGCCCCATCGCTGTCCCGAACTCGACTTCCGTCCCGGATTCCAGCTTGAGTGCCCTGCCTGGTTCGACGTCGACCATCTGCTTTGTCGGCGATCGCCGGACCCATTTGGCGGTCGACAGGTTCTTGAGTCCCCACCTATCGCCATCAATCACCACCTGACCAACCGGCTTTGAGAAGTCAAACTGGCGGGCCGGGTCGATGTGGTGCGGGTACAGCACGCTGTCGTAATTCAGCATGGCCACGGTCCTAGTCTTCTCCACTCTCATCCGGAACGGCAGGCGCAGCTGCGTGCCGCAGTTCCAGCACTTACCGGTGTGTACGCTGCCCGGACGTACCATGGTCACATCGTAGAAGTTCTCGCGGTGACACTTCGGCGACGCGCAGTAAAGCACGGCGTCACGCAAGGTGACCATTGCTGCGCGCCACTCGGTTTCCCGAACCCGGTCCAGCGGGTTGCGCAGCCCGGCTGTGAACGTCCGCGCGAACAACTCGCCGAGGAAGCGCGGGTATATGTCAGCGAAGATGAGGGCGTTGGCGCCGGCTTCGCCTTCCGAATCATCCCTCGACTTCGGCAGCGCCTCGTTGGACCGGTCGTTGGGATCGAAGATGTACACTGGTTGATCACCGTACATCAGCCGTTGAGCCGCGAGATCCCAGGCGCGGATTGCGAGTTTCCGCTTCCCGTCAAGTGGGTGCGCTCGGTACAACATGAAGAACAACAGAACAGCCAGTGAGTGGAAGTCGGTCTCCGCATCGGGCAATCCCCGGCCGGTGACCACCTCCGGGGCCATGAACCCGGGCGATCCAAGGATGGCCCCTGGCTGCCGGTTAACGTCTACGTTGTCGTTGTCGCATATCCTGACTTCGCCGCTCTTTCGGTCGAGGAATGGGCTGCCGAAGTTGATATCACGATAGCACAGCCCTCGGGCATGCAGCATGTGAAAGCCATGACTCAACTCGAACCCAGCCGTAGCCAGTGCCCGGAAGCTGATGTTCACGTTGCCTCTCATGAGCTGCCTTATGGATATGAACCGCGGTTCTCTCAAGGGCATGACGTAGCCCCAGCTTCCATCGACACCGGATTCTGTCAGCTCAATCGGCCACAGGAAGCTCGACGAAGGCGCCCCTCGGTCCATCGCGGTTTCGAGTCGGTCGCGTAACCCCGTATCCACGGTTAGGTACTGCGGGAAGTACCACTTCAAGGCGATTGTCTGCCCGCCAAGGGTTGCGCGGTACACCTCGCCCTGAGTACCGCCACCAATGAAGTCCCCCACGCGACAGTCAGTCTTTGACCGGCTGGTCCGGACCGTGCTCCCGTTCTTCAGCATCCCCATGTTCGCTCCCTTCGGTCTTACCTTCCGGCTGTTCGCCGGGCGGATTGTCGGGTTCGGTCTCCGGTTCGCGCCGTCGCGCGACTGCGGCCGTGTTCAGGGCCAGCACCACCGTGCAGTCATCCCCGCTACCTTTCTCTGTCGCCTCACGCAACCAACTGCCCAAGTTGTCCTCCACCCATGCCTCTCCATGCTTGCCGGCCAACCGCCGGACGTCCGCCAGGACGTCGTCCAGTGCACTCGGCACGTCAGGGAAGGAATTAGGGTAGCCGTCCGTGGTTGCCAAGAGCATCTCGGGTGGCCCCGAGAGAGGAAGGAGCCGCACTCTGATCTTATCCCGGGCCTGCTGCTGGGCCAACGATGA
>JAFGRF010000014.1 GCA_016935295.1 Caldifarciminota bacterium
CGGACGTCCGTAGTCCGGGTATGCGAAGGTCAGCGCAACCAGGGCGGAAACGGCAAGCAGGGTTTTCATACGCATATGTTTGCCTCCCGGCAATTGCTTCTGTTAGCTGAATCGGGGACCCGAGCCAGTGGTGCCCACTACACTCTATGATAGGAGAATCAGCCGTGAAGTCAAACCGGGCCGGTGTCGGGGGCAGTCAGGCATCCGATGTCCCGTCAATCCCCCATCGTGGGGCGGTTCCGTCGACCGGATCCCGGGCTGCGGCTTCGTCCGTTGTTGCCCTTGACTGCAGACAGGGCACCGGACCGTGGCAGACCGGAACCGGTCAGTCGCCGTCGCGGTCGGCGGCGAGCACAAGCTGCTCGGGTAGTCCTTTCAGGTTGGGGAGTTCCCACTTCTGGTGGACGTCACCCACCTCTTCCAGCGCCGAGACGCGGAATCCGGCGGCGGCGAGGGCGCCGAAGTGGTCGGAGACCGTCCAGCAGAAGTCAAACCGGCCGAGGGTCAGGCCGGGTGCGTTCGGGTCCGGCATCAACTCGTCCTCCTCGCGGGGCCGGCGCCGGTCGAAGTAGGAGCACTGGGCCCGCGGGTGCCCCGGTTCCTGTTTCCAGATGCGACGGACCGGGTGATACTCGTTGACTATCAGACGGCCGCCCGGGCTGAGGATACGATAGGCCTCGGCGTAGAAGCGGTCTATGTCGTCGAGTTGGCGCGTCGCCTGAGCTGCGTAGCCGAGCTGGAATGACTGGTCGTGGATTGCCGAGAGTTCCAGGAGTTCGGTCTGCACGAAATCGAGTTCCACGCCGATGATGCGGGCCCGGATCATCAGCATGTCGAGCAGGCTCTGGCTGGGGTCAAGAACAGTGACCCGCGCACCCATTGCCGCGAGCGCCAGCGCCGCCATCCCGTCGTTGACGCCGAGCATGCACACGGCCCGGCCTGCGGCCGACCCGATCAATTCCTGCTCGACGAGGTTGAGCGCAAGGGCGGGCATCGTCGCGATCCGGCGCCACGGTTCTTTGTCTTCGGGGTCACGAACCCAGGTCTGAGCCACCGGCACCCAGTCGCGGCGAGCCGGTTTCTGCTGGGGCATCGCGGCTAGCGGCCGGTATGGTAGTCGGTCAAGACCAGCGAGTCGGTACCGGCTACGCGTTTGACGAGTCCGACGCCGGGTGCAAGCCACTCGTAGTAGTCGGTGGTGTAGGAGAGTTCGGCTGCTTCGACTTCGCGGTGGGTCTCGACGCGGTAGCACTGGACGAATGTGCCGGCCGGCGTGCCGATGTCATCGACAGCGGTCACCCGGCAGTCGATGCTGTCCCTCACCGGGACGGTATCGGTCCCCTGAACGACGACCGTGTCGCGGTACGTGGAATGCCAGGTCGCACCCAAAACAAACGGCAGGGCGTAGATGGGCCGGTACTCTTGTTCGAGTACAAAGTCCTGGCCGCCGCGGTTGAGAATGAGGCTGGTGTGCTGCGTTACGCCGGCTACGTCTTTGGTCCAGTACTCCGGGGCGTAATCGCGGAGCACAACCACACAGGTGCGGCCGTCCACCACGCTGTCGCCGACGACCGAGTCGATCGCCGTGTTGCCCCCGACGTCATAGGTCCAGCGGCTGCCGGGTATGAGCGGGAAGTAGTCGGACTTCGCCCGGTAGAACATCATGTCGCCGCAGCCCGCGAGAAGCGCACCGGCGGCGAGCACCAGAAGGAGGCGGCGACAGGCACTAGAACACATAGGCCACGCCTCCCTTGATCGCGAGCATGTAGGTGAGTGAAACGCTGCTGGTGTTGCCGGCCGGCCGTGATTCACTGAACACGACGTTGTCGAGGGCTACCATCACCCGGCTGTGGCCCTGGCGTTGGAAGAACCCGACGGCGAGAGCACCGTAGGGCGCCTTGCCGGTCTCGCGAGCCGAGTTAAACGTGCGGCCCAGCAGTCCCAGTCCGGCCGAGGCCGAGGCCTCGAATCCCCAGTAGGAGTCGGCCCGGGACAGGGCTCGACCCAGCACGAACTCACGGCCGTATCCAAGCGACAGGTCGTGGAGATCAAACCGGTACGGGCTGGCTTGCCTGGCCTGCAGCCCGGAATAGGCGTATGCGAGAGTGAGGCGGTTCAGTCCGGCTTCGTAGCCGAGATTCGCGCCGAACAGGGCAGCGGCATCGTGGGTGGTCTCCAGTCCGGAGGCGGGAAAGACGACTCCGATCCGGCCGCCGACCTCAAAGCCGGCGGAGACGAGCAGGGGCACGAGCACGAGGGGAAGCATGAGAGAATGTAGGCGGTTGTCGTTCAGAGTCAAGGAAGGCAAGGGGTGGGCAGGGACGCGGGGCGAGGGATGAGGGACTAGGGCTAGGGACCAGGGATCTGCATCATTCGGTCGAGTGCCCGGCGCGCGCCGACGGCGACGTCCCCGGGTATGGTGATGTCCGGTACTTCGCCTTTGAGCGCTGCTTGGACATCCTCGAGACGGGTCAGCTTCATGTTGCGGCAGAGTGCGGTCCGGCGCAGAGGCCAGCATTTCACCTGCGGCAGGTCGTGCCGGATGCGGTCGCACATCCCGGCTTCGGTGCCGAGCACAATCTCGTCGTGCTCCCGCGCGAGTCGGACCATGCCGGAGGTCGAAGCCGTCGCATCTGCTGCGTCTATCGTCTCGAGCGGGCACTCGGGGTGGACGATGACGAACGCACCGGGATGCTCGCGGCGGGCTCGTTCGACGTCGTCTGCCCGGAGTGAGGCGTGGACGTAGCAGAAACCCTCCCAGGGCACGATTCCGGCAGTCGGAAGTCGAGAGTCGTGAGCTGCAAGTTGGAGGTCAAGCAGGGGGCGGTTGGTCTCGCGGGCGACGTAGGCGGCGAGGTGGCGGTCAGGTACGAACAGAATGCGCCGGTCTTTCGGCTGGGCATTGACGACCCGAACCGCGTTGGCCGAGGTGCAGCAGATGTCCGACTCGGCCTTGACCGCGGCCGGCGTATTCACATAGGCAACCGTGGTCACGTCGCCCAGCTCGCGCTTCCGTTCAGCAAGCGCGCCGGCCGAGATCATGTCCGCCATCTCGCAGCCGGCATTCGGCGCGGCGAGCACGACCCTGGCCTCGGGATTGACCAGCTTGGCTGTCTCGGCCATGAAGCGGACGCCGCAGAAGACTATGAGCCGCGCGCCCGCCCTGCGTGCGTGCCGGGCAAGTTCGAGTGAGTCACCGAGGAAATCGGCAACGTCGTAGATGGCTGGAACCTGGTAGTTGTGGGCGAGAATGACGGCGCCCACGGCGGATTTCAGATTTGAGATTTCAGATTTGAGATTGGCGGAGTCGGAGGGCGGATCTGTCATCTCGGGCCGCGCCGGCGCGGTCGCCAGCGTCCGCGCAGCGAATGCGCAGGAGCAGGAGGCCGGGGTCGCTCCGGTGGAGGAGTCCAGATCGCCGTCTCGTCGAGGATATGCACCACCTCGATTCCGTGTTTGGCCAGGTGGTCCGCGATAATCCGGCGGTGGCAGTTCTCCGGCGTGCGCTCGGCGCAGAGGATACAGCAGACGCGCCTCGCGGCTTTGCTGCGGATGATGTCGATGCCCCGTCTGAATTCGTCGCCGTCGGTCCACTGCGCGTAGCTCTCATCCCGCGGTCCGCCCAGTTCGTTCCCCATGAAGACGTAGTCGGCGCCCTGGCTGGCGGCCAGCGCCTGCAGACCGTCGCGCCGGAAGTGCTCCTCGCGTGACTCCGGCGTGCGGCGGACGTCGAAAAGGACCTCGATTCCGTACTTGAGCAACAGGCGGGCGAAGTCGTAGTGAGTCCGATGGTCGGTTCCGATCGTGAAGACTTTCATGCGCGATTGTCCGTCAGTTGTCTGCCTTCAATCCTAGACAACGGGACGAGATAAGTAAAGCGCGGCGCTAGCCCTTCGGCTGCGGGTCCGGGTTCCGCAACTCCAGCCTGATCGTAGCGAATTCGGCCTGTTGTCTGACCCGCAATTCGCCCAGCCGTACCAGTTCGAGGACGGCTATGAACAAGATGATGACTTCGGCGACCGTGGTTCCGGTCACGACTTCTTCGAAATCGATTGACCGGCGTTCGCGGATGATTCGGCGGAGTTCCGCGAGTTTGTCTTCAAGCCTGACTTTGGGCGGGGCGATCTGGGCGACGCGCTCGGGTGTCAGTTTGGCCAGCACGCGTTTGAGGGCCGCGGCGAGCGCGACGACGTCTTCGCTCTCGGCCTGCCTGGCGCGTGGCGACTCGCCGGCGCGCGGGTACAGGAGCCGCCGTTCCGATTCCTTGTCGGAGAGCATGCGGGCCACCTGTTGATAGCGCCGGAACTCGTCCATTATCTGCTCGAGACTGACGGTCGGGGTGGTAAGGTCTTCCTCCGGGCCGCGCGGGAGCAGTGCCCGGGTCTTCAGGCGCAGCAACACGGCGGCCATGATGATGAAGTCCGACGCCGACTCCATGTCCAGCTCTCTTGCCTGGCGGACGACTCCGAGGAAGTCATCGGTCAGTCTTCCTACGGGAACGTCGGCGACGTCGAGTTCGTTCTTCCTCACCAGGTAGAGCAGGAGTTCGACCGGTCCCTCGAACAGGTCGAGACGCACGTTGGGAATCGGGGTGGGGGGAGGGGTTCCAGGGTCCGGCGGCAGTGGACTTGTTGTCACAGGTTGACGATGGCGTATTCGCGCGAGCCGAGGCCGAGCCTCTCCGCGGCATCGAGCAGCAGCTCCGGCTTGAGCTGGGGCCACACGGCTCTGAGCTTCGGTTCCACGCGGTCCCAGGCGGCCTGTTCGCAGGCGACCGGGTCGAGTGAACCGAACAGGCCTACGTCGGGCATGACCGGTTTCTCGGTCACGGTGTTGCAGTCGCAGTTGGGGGTGATGTTGAGGCAGAAGTTGAGGTGGATGGCCTCGCGGTCAAGCAGCACGGCACGGGCGTATTCGACCATCTTGCGCTGGACCATCTCCGCCCCCGCGTCCCAGTCGAACCGGATTGCGTTCTGCTTGCAGACGGCGAGGCACCCGCCGCAGCCGGTGCAGCCCGGGCCGATCTGGGCGACGTAATGAACGAAGTTGATGGCATTACTCGGGCAGTAGTCGACGCAGTCGCCGCAACTCGCGCATTTCTCCGCGTCGATCCATGGTCTGGACTGGGAGTGCATCTCCAGCTTGCCCGCCTTCGCGGCCAGACCCATGGCGAGATTCTTGATGGCGCCGCCGAAGCCGGCGACCATGTGGCCCTTGAAGTGGGCGAGGTTGATGAGGTAGCGGATCCGGCGCAGGCCGTGCGCAAGTCGGGCAGTGGGTACCAGCGTGGAGTCGAGCGGCACTCTGTACGACCGCTCGCCATGACGGCCGTCGAGAATCTCGATCGGGGCGAGCACGTTCTCGATCGTGAAGCCGTGCTCATGTGCGAGCTTCAGGTGCTCGCTCGCCACCTGGCGGCGGCCGCGGTACAGGGCGGTCGTTTCGATGACGACCGGTTGCAGGTTGTAGTAGCTGGCGGCAATCGCGGCTGCCCGCACGAACTCGGGGCGGAGGTGGTTCCGGTTGCCCTGTTCGCCGAAGTGAACTTTGAGGCCGATCCTTTTTTTGGGACGGAGACGCTTGAAGTAGCCGGAGGCCTCGAGGATCGCGCCGACGCCCTCGGTCGCGCGGTCCGGGGGCACGAAGTAGACGGTCGCCGGGTTCACTGCCAGACTCCGGCGATGTGTGCGCCGCAGTACGCGCACTTGCCGTCCTTGATGTTGTTCGCTGATATCGAGTAGCCGCTGCGCCGGATCAGCAACCTGCCGCAGGCCGGGCAGTACGTGTTCTCTGCCGGGCTGCCGGGGACGTTGCCGACGTAAGCGAACTTAAGGCCCTGCGACCTGGCGATGGCGACGGCGCGATCAAGCGTCGCGACCGGCGTCGGCGGCGAATTCTGCATCCGGTACGCGGGATGGAAACGGGTGAAGTGAACCGGGACCGTGTCGCCCACGTTTTCCCGTATCCAGCGGCACATCTTCCTGATGGTCGCGGTGTCGTCGTTCAGGGCCGGGACCACGAGGTTCACCAACTCGAGGTGAGTGTGGCTCTGTGCCACGGTCTTGCAGGCTTCGAGCACCGGTTCGAGGGTCGAGCCGCATACATTCCTGTAGAACTCGGGGGTGAAACCCTTCAGGTCGATCTTGATGGCGTCGACCGCGGAGCAGAGCTGCTTGAGCGGCCCGGGGTTGATGTAGCCGCCGGTGACAACCGCGGTCCTGATGCCCCTGGCCCGGGCGAGGCGGGCGATGTCCATCATGTATTCGTAGAAGACGATTGGCTCGGTGTAGGTGAAGCAGATGATCGGTACCTTCTCTCTCTCGGCCAGCGCGACAACGTCGGCCGGCGAGAGGTTCTGGTTTGGTACGTCCTCGATCCGGGCCTGCGACAGCTCCCAGTTCTGGCAGTACTTGCAGGTCTGGTTGCAGCCGACGGTGGCGAGCGTGATCCGCTCCCGGCCGGGGAGGAAATGGAACAAGGGCGCCTTCTCGATCGGCTCCTTGTTCATGGCACAGGGGTGGCCGTAGACTATCGAGTAGAGCCGGCCGTCGCGGTTCTCCCTGGTCCGGCAAGACCCGCGCTGACCCGGAGCGATGACGCACCGGCGTGGGCAAAGGTCGCAGGCGACGAGCTTGTCGGCCAGCGGGTGATAGAAGTCGGCTTCACGCTGCGGGACATGACCCAGTTCCGCCGGGGAATCGGGATCGTGTCCCAAGGCCCTCCGGTCGTGGTCCAAGCCGGGCGCAAGCAGCAACGTCGCGAGCACGAACAAAGCGGCGGACCTGACCATCAGCGGGACGCGAGCAGGTGGACGAGGAAACCGACAACGGCGCCGACGAGGAAGATACCTCCAACTGACCCGCAGGCGATGAGCTTGGCTTCGGTCGGCGCGTTCAGGACCTTGCCGTAATCGATTGTCACCTCGGTGACCTTGCCGCGCTCGACCTGGGCGGGAATGGTACCGGCATTGACTGCCGCAAGCCGCCAGATAGAGGAGAGCTTGGCGCCGACATCGCCCTCGCGGATGCGCCAGTAGACGTTTTCCAGACTGTCGTTCGAAATGGTAGAGATGGAGTACTGCCCGGGCTTGAGTCGGCGCATCTCGACCGGGGTCCGGCCGAGGTACTCGCCATCAAGGTAGACGGCGATGCCGACGGAGTTGGACCTGACCGTGAGGTAGCCGGAATCAGCCGGAGCGACGC
>JAFGRF010000151.1 GCA_016935295.1 Caldifarciminota bacterium
GACGAAGGAGCAGCTTCGGGAGATGATTGGCGAGACGGTCGAGGAGAAGCTGATCGAACTGCTCGGCGACCCCGATGACGGACTCGCCATCAGAAGCTCCGTTCGTGCTCGGCTCCTGCGCCAGAGACGCAAGGTAGCGCGCGGCGACCGGGGCGAGTCACTCGACGACGTAGCTCGGAAGCTCGGCCTGCACTAGCTGTGGGGTTCCGGGCTCGTCTTCTTGATGCCGCGGCCCGGGACTTGGCGCGGCTCGACCGGCCCGAGGCGCGTCGCATCGTCCAACGCATCGACTGGCTGGCTTCGAACTTCGGCACCGTCAAACGTGAGGCACTGAGCGGCGACCTCGCTGGGTTCTACAAACTGAGGGTCGGAGACTTTCGGGTGATCTATGAGACGCTCGATGCTGAGCAGGTACTGCTGGTTCATGCCATAGGGCACCGCCGCGAGATTTACCGCAAGCGCTAGGCGTTTGGGCGACGCGCCGTCCGCGACCACCGCATCGAGAAAGCCCACGTCGGCGCGTGGCGCCGCGAGTCTCCAGGTTCCAGTCTTCAGGCTGTAGATTGGCGGGCATGGGGGAAGAGAGGGACATTTCTCATATTTCCAGTCGGAGTCAAGGCCAAACGCCCCGATTCCGCCCGCCCATTTGACACAGCGCAGAGCAGGGCGAGGTCGAGGCAAAGGTTGAGGTTGAGGGGCGGAGTAGGGCTGCGCCGGTCGAGCTATGAGCGAGGCCGGTCGGCCGCGGTGGGTGCGGCCTCGGTCGCGGGCGCGTGGACGATGCCGAGCAGGCCGTCGATCGTCAGGTCTTCGTCGAGTTCCGGCCAGTGGATGCCGTAGCCGGACGGCGAAAGCTCGAATTTGTCCCGCTGCGCTTGCGTGGCCCGCGCGAGCCGCTTCGACGTTCTCGCCAGGTCGAACCGGCATTGCCGGCCATCCACGACCATCGTCAGCGTCGTTCCGCTCATCTTGGCGTCGCGGATCTCGTGTGCCTTACTCATCCTTCAGTTCCTGAAAGCGATTCCACTCTGCAACGATGTAGTCGAAGTGCTGGAAGATGATGCTTCGCACGGTCCTGCGGTCGGCCGGGCTCATGCCGTAGGCGTAGGCCTCGGCTATCTCGAAGGCGTCGACGTCGAGCCAATACTTCGCCTCGGCGTCGGCCTTGCGGCAGTGGATGTGGATGGGCTCGTTCCGTTCGTTTGAGTAGAAGTAGAACCGCCAGCCGAGTATCAGCAGGATAGTGGGCATCGACAGCAGAATAGCAGGACTCCGCAGTCTGTCAAGCCGAGCTGACTGAAGACAGCCAGCCGGCTCCGCCCGCCCATTTGACACGCCACGCGGTTTTGCCGCGTGTGACCAGCGGCCGGTCTGCAGTTGGCAGTCCCGGACAACAGCCGCGGTCGGTTTGACATCCGTCCCGGCAAGCCCTAGAATCCGGCCGTGACTGCGCGCGGTACCGCTGACGACGGAACTGCCATTGGGAAGAAGGCCGGTGGCAAACGCGGCTGTGCAGTTGATTAGCAGTAGCGGGAGAGGCGTTCTATGTTGAACATGGCGAACGCCACACGCCAGTTGACCCGGCGAGCGGCCGCGGCGATCGAGCGGCTGCGGAAGCGCGCTCAGTTGTCGCGCGAACAGCACGAAAGCGCGAACCGGTTGGACCCGGAGGCCGTCCGATTCTTCAGCCGTCACTATCGGCCCGCGGCCGTCGGCCTGGTTGGAACCAACGATGCTGTCGGCCGCGCCATCCGCGAAGCCCAGAAGGATATCACGGCCGACGGCCAGCCTTCACTCTGGTCGCACTGCTTCTTGCTCGGCGATATTCGCACCGATCGCCGGGGCCCGAACGGTGCATTGAGCCGCAGCGTCTACATCCTGGAGAGCGACCTGCACGCCGACCGTTCCGGGCTGCAACTCCGCAACGGCGCACAGGAGAACTGGGTGGGCAAATGGTGCGTCGAGCGCGTGGAGCACGCGGCAGTGCTGCGTTTCCCAACCACGTTGCGCCAGCGCCGGCTCATCCTCGCTACCGCGCTCCAGCTTGCCGGCGAGCAGTTGCTTTACCCGGTTGCGGAACTGCTCGGGACCTGGCTGGCGATAGGACGGCAGCGCCGCTGGCAGGCCAATCCGTTGCTCAGCCCGCACGCTCTCTATTGCAGTTCGTTCGTCCGCCACTGCTACCGCGAGGCGGGCTACGATCCCTTTGCCGCCGACGTCGCGCTCTCGAACACCGCGCCCGAGGATATCGCCCGCGCCGGGGTCCAGTCCGGCACGCTGGTACGGCTGCGCTAGCGGCTACTGACGTAGCGTGATTACCGATTGACAGCGCGGATCCCCATTTGACACGCCCGGCACGAGGCCGAGGTTGAGGGCGGGGTCAATGTAGAGAGGCGGAGTAGGGCCGCAGCAGAGCAGAATCCGACCTCGCCCCAGCTCAAATCCAACTGCAGGTTCGCCTGCGGCTGACGGCCGACGACTTAGGGCCCGGCAGGCCCGGAATCCCAGATTGACGATTGGAGATTGACGCGGCCAGGGGACGGTGGCTTGATTGACACGCTGCGTGTGCTATACTGGAACATCATGAGGTATGTGCGGTGACGGCCCGAGTACGGGAACTGGCAGAGCAGGCCCGCAAGCTGCGGCCAATCGAGCGCGAGCGTCTGGCCGAGGATCTGCTTGCGCCGCTGGCTGACCGCCGCCTGACCAAGGTTGATGAGGCCTGGGTCGCCGAGGCCGAACGTCGCTACCGAGCCTGGAAGCGCGGCCGAGGACCGGAAAGGAGCAAACGCGATGAGAGGATTCCGTACCGCCCTGTTCGCGGCCGCAGTCTGTGTTGCGCTGCTGCCGGCCTGCAAGACCGCTCTTACGACCGACACCTTCGACAATGGGACCTACAACGGCACCGCCGGCCAGGTGCTGGTGATCAACGGTGACGATTTCTCCTACACGCTGGTCGGGCAGACGCTGGCGGGCAGCTACACGATTGCGGGGAGCGCCGTCACTTTCAATACCACCACAATCAACGGGGTTTCCACCGGGATCAATCAGAAGACGACTTTCGACTTCACCAGGACCTCCAGCTCGATCACGCTGACCAACATGCGCAATCTGGAGAACGGCGGCTGCGGCATGGGTGAGGATACCTATACGAAGTAGGACTTCAAGCCGGGGCAGTTTTGATTCCGGACTGCAGACAGGTCGCGCACCGGGCGCGGCCTGTCGCTGCACCTGCCGCCCCAGAACCGATATTGAGCCACGAAAGCACGAAACACGCGAAGCGAATGGGTGCAGAAGGTCACAAGTCTGTTTCACTCCGCTTTCGTGTCTTGGCCCCAGCGGCCCCTGTCTGACAGTGCGTGGCAGTCGATTTCGGAATCAGGGCTGCCGGAACTGGCTTGACAAGGGTCTTGTCCGGATGCATTATGTTGCAGTTCTAAAGGGAGGTTAGCATGCATTTGAGGCACGCGGCGGTCTACGCCGCAGTTCTGTTCGCGTTCGCCGCTGCTGCATCGGCGCAGCCGGCGATGATATACGGCGATACTCTGGACGAGCGGGCGCTCGCCCTGGCCGAGGCCGCCGACTCAGGGTATTGCCTGGCGGGCTGGACCCGGAGCTTCGGGTTCAACGCGCCCACGTTCACCAACATCCTCGTCGTCAAGACCGACCAGCTCGGTATCCCGCAGTGGTCGCTCGTGTCTTCCGGGTCCAACAACGAAGAGGCGAACTCGATAGTCCGGACAATGGACGGGGGATTCGCGTTCTGCGGCTGGACGCAGAGCTATGGCCCGGGCAACCCCAGCCCGAACGTCCTGGTGGCCAAGGTTACGGCCGCCGGCGTCCAGCAGTGGGCGTGGGCGATGGGCGGCATAGGCGACGACCGGGCGTTTTCAATCGTCCAGACCAGGGACAGCGGCTATGCGGTTGTCGGGTACACGTACACGTACGGTCCGCCGCCGCACCCGAACGTGCTGCTGCTGAGGCTGAGTCCGCTCGGGCTGCCGGTCTGGGCCAGGGTGTACTGGTGCAGTCCTCATCTGGGCGAGGATGAGGCCTACTCTATCGTTCAGACCGTGGACGGCGGGTTCGCCGTGGCCGGTCGGGCCAGGATCCTGCGGCCCCTGGACTTCGACGCGTTCGTGCTGAAGCTGAATCCGGTCGGCA
>JAFGRF010000152.1 GCA_016935295.1 Caldifarciminota bacterium
AAGTCGACCAACGGCGACACGCACCTCGGCGGCGACGACTTCGACCAGCGGATAATGGACTGGGTCATCGAGGAGTTCAAGCGCGAGCACGGCATCGACCTGGGGGAGGACAAGACCGCGCTGCAGCGCATCAAGGAAGCCGCGGAGAAGGCGAAGTGCGAGCTTTCGACGTCGATGGAGACGGCGATCAATCTGCCGTTCATCTGGTCCGACGAGAAGAAGGGGCCGATGCACATCGACATGCGTCTGACCCGCTCCAAGCTCGAGTCGCTGGTCGAGGACCTGGTGCAGAGGAGCTTTGGCCCGGTCAAGCAGGCGCTGACCGACGCCAAGGTGACGACGCGCGACATCGACGAGGTGATTCTCGTCGGCGGCCAGACCCGGATGCCGCGGGTGCAGTTCCTGGTGCGCGAGTTCTTCGGCAAGGAGGCCCACAAGGGCATCAACCCGGATGAGGTCGTGGCGATCGGCGCGGCCATCCAGGGCGCGGTGCTGGCGGGCGAGGTCAAGGACGTGGTCTTGCTCGACGTAACGCCGCTGTCGCTGGGCATCGAGACCCTGGGCGGGGTGATGACCAAGGTTATCGACCGGAACACCACGATTCCGACCCGGAAGAGCCAGGTGTTCACTACCGCGGAGGACGGACAGCCGGCCGTGACCGTGCACGTGCTGCAGGGCGAACGCGAGCTGGCAGCCGACAACCGGACTTTGGGCCGGTTCGAGCTATCCGGGATTCCACCCGCACCGAGGGGGACGCCGCAGATCGAGGTCACCTTCGACATCGACGCGGACGGCATCCTGCACGTTACGGCCAAGGACAAGGCGACGAGCAAGGAGCAGTCGATCCGGATCATGGCGTCGTCCGGGCTTGCCAAGGAGGAGGTCGACCGGATGGTCAGCGACGCTCAGTCCCACGCGGCCGATGACCGGAAGCGGCGGGAACTTGTTGACAGCCGCAACCGTGCCGATACGCTTATCTACCAGACCGAGAAGACCCTCAAAGAGTTTGGTGACAAAGTTCCGGCCGTTGACCGGCGTGCGATTGAAGAGGCGACTTCGGAACTGCGCCAGGCGATGCGAAACGACGATAAGGCGGCGATCGACAAGGCGATAGAGAAGCTGCAGAAGGTGAGCTACAAGCTGGCCGAGGAGATGTACCGTCAGAGAGAATCCGGGCCCCAGCCCGGCCCGTCTGCATCCGGCCCCCAGCCGGAGCAGGACGCCGGAAAGAAGGTCGACGCCGACTATACCGTCATCGACGAGGACAAGAAGTAGCGGGGCGAGCCGGACGCTGCACGCAATAGCCCAGACACCGGGGCCGCGTTCGGTCCTGAACGCCGGGCTCCGGTCGCTCAACGCGGGCCTCGGGCCGAACCGGGGCGATCGGCGTTTCTACCAGTACCGCTCTGACCGGTAGCCACGGCATGCCCGTCACCAAGCGCGACTACTACGAAGTCCTCGGCATAGGTCGCGGAGTTTCCAGGGATGAGATCAAGGCCGCCTACCGCAGGCTGGCCAAGGCACACCACCCGGACTGCAATCCCGAGAACCGGTCCGAGGCCGAGGAGAGGTTCAAGGAGCTATCCGAGGCGTACGAGGTACTGGTCGATGCCGACAAGCGGAGGCTGTACGATGCGTACGGGCACGAGGGAGTATCGCGCCAGTTCGGGCCGGGTGGGTTCGACTTCCGCCGCGACTTCACGCATGTGGACGACATTTCCGACCTGTTTGGTGACCTGCTGCAGGGGTTCGGCATGGGCGGAGGCGGCGGGCTGTTTGACCTGCTAATGGGCGGCAGGCCGCAATCCCGGCGCCGGGCGCGTGGCGGCGATATCCGGATAGCAGTGCGGCTGGATCTTGAGGAGATCGCGAACTCGGTCACCAAGGAGTTGAGTTTCAACCGGTTCGAGCGCTGCCCGGAGTGCGGCGGTGCCGGGGGCAAGGGTATAGAGAGCTGCGGGACATGCGGCGGCAGGGGACAGGTCCAGCGCCGGGCGAGCTCCTTCCTCGGTCAGTTCGTCCAGGTGCAGCCATGTCCGGACTGCGGCGGCTCGGGCGAACGGGTCAAGGAAACGTGCAAAGCCTGTTCCGGTGAGGGGCGAGTTCGGAAGCCGCGGACTCTCAAGGTGAGGATTCCAGCCGGAGTCGCGGCAGGTAACTACCTCCCTTTGCACGGCGAAGGCCACTTCGGGCCGGCCGGGAACGGCGATGTGATCGTACAGTTCGAGGAGAAGGAACACCAGTTGTTCACGCGGCAGGGCGACGATATCTCCGTCGAACTCCCGGTCAGCATTTCGACTGCGGTGATGGGCGGCAAGCTGAAGGTGCCGACCATTTCCGGCGAGAAACAGCTCGAAGTCCCTTCCGGTACCCAGTCGGGTACGGTTTTGCGCATTCGCGGGGCCGGGATAAAACACCTGGACGGCGGAGTGGGGGATGAGTTGGTGCGGGTCGTGATCCACGTTCCCAAGCACCTCTCGCGCGAGGAGAAGAGCCTGCTGAAGAAGCTGGACGAGTCGAAGAGCGAGGCGATACCGGGGCCGAGGAAACCGGCGTGAGACCGAAGTCAGAAGTCAGCACTGTCGGACAGGGGCCGTTGAGGCCAAGTCAGAAGGTAGAGTGCAGAAGTGAGGGCAGGGACGGGCACCGGGAGTTCTACTTCTGGCCGGAAGCTCCCAGGGGTGGGTGTCTCATGATCACCGGGCCGGAGGCCAGGCACATCAGCCGGGTGATGCGGCATGAGGTGGGAAACGTCATAGGTGTGGTCGACGGAATTGGCGGTGAGCATCAAGTCGAGCTGACAGCAGTCAAAGCAGACCGCGTGGCGGGGCGCGTGCTGGCCAACACCAGGCGTGCGCGTGAGCCGAAGCATCGGGTAGCCATAGCGCAGGCAGTGCTCAAGGGCGACCATCTGGCTCAGGTTTGCGTCCAGGCGACCGAACTGGGAGTGAGTCGCATCATCCCGTTCCTGAGCGCGAGGACGGTCGGCCGTGTGAGCCCGGCCAAGTTGGAGCGGCTCCGGGGGGTGTCCCTGTCCGCTCTGAAGTCCTCGACGAGGACGGTGCTGCCGACCATCGACCCGCCGGTCAGGCTAGACGAGCTCGGGAAGCTGGCTGGCGAGTTCGACCAGGTTCTCGTGGCCTATGAAGACGAAACCGATGCCGGACTGGCAACCGCGCTGAAGCGGGATGTCGGGTCCGTCCTAATAGTGGTCGGGCCGGAAGGCGGGTTTGAGCCGGCCGAGATCGATGCCTTGAAGGCTGCCGGTGCCGTTTCGTTCACTCTGGGACCCAGAAGGCTCAGGGCCGAGACCGCGGCAGTCGCGGTTGTGACGATGACCCTGGGTTTGCTGGGAGACCTCGGGTAGCTACGTGTTCTGTGAATCAGGCGACTAGCATTGTGATTTGGTTGGTACTAGTGCTTGTAAACGACTTGAAAGGAGGTGCGATCGAGTCATGGTAGGTATTACAGTCAAGGAAGGCGAATCCTATGAGAGTTTCATTCGTCGGTTTCGGCGGGCATGCGAGAATGCAGGGATTCTGCGGGAAGTGAAGCGCCGCGAGTACTTCGAGAAGCCGAGCGAGAAGAAGAAGCGCAAGCGGGCTGAGTCGCGGCGTCGGGCATACCGCCGCAGGCAACAGGATTACTAGACGCCGTCTGCACCGGGCAGAAGAGGCCCGGGTGCAGAAGGCAGAGGGTAGACGTGCGGACACGGAGTCAGGACCAGTGTCGTAGCGGAGCCGCATTTGGATAGTCATACGCTTGAGGTCCTGGGTTTCACGCGCGTGCGTGAGATCCTGGCCGGGTTTTGCTCGACCGACATGGGCCGTGAGTGCGCCCTGGCGCTCGAGCCGGCATCGGACGGTCGGCAGGTCGCGGCCGAGTTGGGCCGGCTGGATGAGGTCGTGCGCCTCGGCAACGAGCCGCCGCTCTTCGAGGTGAAGGACGTACGGGCGCTGCTCGAGCAGTTGCGCGCGTTCGGACTGCTTTCCGGTGAGGAGCTGTTGCGCGTCAGGCTTGCTTGCACCGGCATCAGGAAGTGCCGGGAGTTCTTCCAGGAGTCGGGAGTCGGCAATCGGGAATCGGGAGCCGGGAGCGGAGGCCGCATTCTGCCGTTGGTGCAAGAACTGGTGCCGCAGCCGGCGCTCGAACGCGGGATTGATGAAGCGATCGACGAGTCGGCCGCGGTCCGGGACTCGGCAACGCCGGAGCTCGCCGACATCAGGCGCCGGCTCAGGAGTCTGCGCAACGCGCTGGTCAGGAAACTCGAACGCATGGCAGCCGACAATCCGGACCGGTTCGGCGGCATCCCCACTGTGAGGGGCGGACGGTTCGTACTCCCGCTGCGGCTTGAGCATCGGGCCTCAATACCCGGCGTGGTTCACGGCAGTTCGGGCAGCGGTCAGACGCTGTTCGTGGAGCCGCTGGCGTTCGTCTCGGACGGCAATGAGCTGCAGGAGCTGCAGGATGCCGAGGCCGAAGAGGTGGCGAGGATCCTGCGCAGCTTGTCGCTTCTGGTTGCCCGACACGTGCCGGAGTTGACTTCTGCCATGCTCGTGGTCGGCGCGCTGGACCTGCTGGTCGCCAAGCGCCGGTTCGCATCAAGGTTCGACTGCCGCAGGCCTGACCTTGCCGGCGATGGCGGGATCGAGCTGGTCAAGGCCAGGCACCCGCTACTCGTGCAGCGGAAGGTGGATGTGGTGCCGCTCGATATACGGTTCCCGGATAGGGCGCAGGTCGTGCTCATCTCCGGGCCGAATGCGGGCGGCAAGACCGTGGTGTTGAAGACGGTCGGGCTGCTGTCGCTGATGCTCAACGCCGGGATGTACGTACCGGCGGCGAGCGGGACTCGGCTGCCGCTGTTCAGGCGGGTCTTCGCGGACATCGGCGACGAGCAGTCACTCGATTCCGACCTGTCGTCTTTCACCGCACACGTGGGCAGACTGAAGGAGATTCTGGACAAGGCCGATGCCGAGAGTCTGGTGTTGATCGATGAGATCGGCTCCTCTACCGCGCCGGAGGAGGGTGCAGCTTTGGCGGTCGCGGTGCTGGAAGCGCTGCGCGACCGCGGCGTGAAGAGCCTGGTGACGACCCATTTCGGCGCGCTGAAGATGTTCGCGCAGGACGAACCGGGTATGGCCAATGCTGCGATGGAGTGGGGACGGCAGGAGAGTCCAGAGTCCGGAGTCCAGAGTCCGGAGTTACGGAGTGGGCCGACGTATCGGCTGAAGATGGGATTCCCGGGCGAGTCGAGCGCATTCGAGATTGCGGCCGGCGCCGGTCTGCCGGCAACGGTTATTGAGCGGGCCAGGGCCAGAATCGGCCGGGAGTGGCTGGACATGGGCGCCAAACTCAAGGCCCTGGATGAGGAACTCCACCGGGCAAAGGTGGCGCGGTCAGTAGCCGAGACCGAGCAACGGCAGGCGGCGAGTCTGCGTCAGGAGTACGACTCGCGACTACGCGAGGCGAAAGCCGAGGCAAAGGCTGGAGCCGAGCGGCTGCGAGCCGAGCAGGATAGATTCCTGAGAGAGAAGCGGCGCGAGATCGAGAACCTGGTCAGGGAGATTCGTGAACAGAAAGCCAGCCACGAGAGTGTGGTGGCGGCAAAGCAGAAAGTCGAGCGGGCGCTGGTTGAGGTAAGCGTTGAGCCGGAAGAACCGGAACTGCCGGGTTCGGTGCCGGACGATCTGAAGCCGGGGGACCATGTCGAGTCGCACACTTTCCGGCGGCAGGGCGAGGTCATTGACGTCAGAGACACACGTGCCACCGTGGCCTTCGGCCAGATA
>JAFGRF010000153.1 GCA_016935295.1 Caldifarciminota bacterium
GGACATTCCGAAAAGGCCCCGAGGGTTCATAGTCAGCGTTATGCGGATTGCGTCGCCTAACACCCGGCCCGCGACGTGCGGTACCGCGTGCTTGAGGACGAGCAGTTTCGAGACTTGGTCGAGCGCCAGCGCGAGTGCCGCCGACACGATGAACCAGAACCGCGGACCCCACATGAACCGGTTCACTCGGGAAGCTCGACCGGGGTGGTAAATTCAGTCCCGGGCTTTTTCTGGACTACTTCGACCGGCATCGTACTGAGCTTGTTCAACGTCCGGCCCCGCCGCCAGAACGGCCACCACTCGTGCAGGTAGATCTGTACCGGCCGCCACATCGCCACCCAGCCGATGATGGTCAGGCTCTCACGCAGGAGGCCGGCCCAGGCGCCCGCGGTATGGACGAGAACCAGGTTGCGTACGGCGAGACAGCCGGTTAGAAAAGCCAGACCTACCATCAGGCTGGTTCGGCCGTCGTCCATCAAACGGTGCAGCGCAAGTCGATTCAGCCTGTTTCGGTAGTTGAAGAAGTTGTGCACGGCTTCGGCCATCCACGCAGTCGGGTCCTGTTCCGGCATGTGCTCAAGATGGATGGTGAGTGTCAGCGGTTGTTTGTGCGAATACTCCTGCGCCCAGTTCACGATGAACTCCTCAGCGTCCCCGTCCAGGTCTTTGTCGGCAAACGGAGACGGGTCCATCGAGTTGAAGAGCTGACTGGCATCGCGCAGCACCAGCTCAATCCGGCCTCTCATGCGGCAATGATAGCGGCTGCCGGCACGTACGGCAAGAATCGCCAGCGAGTGGCAGAAGCTCAAGCCCAAGCGCAAGCGAAGGCCCGGGTCCGCACTTCTGCATTCCAGCCTCTGGCTTCTAGCTTCTGACTTCGTCCGGATGCAACGCGGCGAGGGGAATCCTCGCCGCGTGGCCGAGTCTCGCAGACGGCTCTAGATGAACTTGTAGGTCAGGCCGAGGGCCAGGGTTTCTTTCAGCCTGAGCTTGGTGTCTATCTCCTTGTCGTAGAGCAACTGAGCGGTCAGGTTCACCATCACGTATTTGGTTATGCTCGCTGCCACGGTATTGTCCCAGCTTACGTCGAGCGCCTTCCACTTGCCCTCCGGGTCAGCCGCCGCGTCCGAGTAGAACACGGCCTGGAACAGCGTCAGCTTGGCGGTGTAGGTTATTTTCTCCTGCGCCAGCGGCGTCGTGAAGTCGGTGGCAAACGTCGCACCGCCGTAGTTGCTCGACTTGTTGACGCGATATGCTGGTATGACCGTATCGACCAACACCTGATGGTCGAAGTGCTGCTTCAGCCCGAAGCCCAGCCGGCTCACGAGTTCGGTCTTGTGGTGTTTGACAATCTGCCGGGCCACTCCGAGCGCCTCGTTCAGGTCGACGGGGTTGAAGTACCGGTCCAGCAGCGGGTCGCTCTTGTCCCAGAACTGGCTCTGGAGCTGCGCACTGGCGAACGGGTCGACAACGAACCCGAGGGTCATGCGTAGCACCGACTCGAAGTTGATCTCGTCGGTCGACTTGACCATTGGCCCCCACGTGTGGTTCGTGTCCTGAGTCGAGGTCTGGCCAAACGCCAGCTTCAGGGTGTTGCGGGAATTCATCTTCTCGTTGAGCTGCTTCTCGGCCAGCGCGTTCGCGTTGGCCGCGTAGGCGAGCAGCCCGGTCGCGCCGCCGCCCCAGTTGTCTGTGTAGGCGTTCTGGTTCAGAGTCAGGTTGGCGTCAACCGCGAGGTTCCAAGGCGTTGCCGCGGCCAAGGTCGCGACCAGGAAGAGCAGCACGCCGACGTGGAGCCGTCTTGGTACACGATCCCAAATGTCAGACATTTGGGTCATGTCCCTTCGCCGGTCAGTTCCGACGTGCAGTTCGGGCAGCGCGTCGCCTTGATGGGAATCGCCATGAAGCAGTGCGGGCAGTCTTTCGTCGTCGGCGCTGCGGCCGGGGCGGGTTTCTGACGCTTGAGTTTGTTGACGCCCTTGACCATCAGGAAGATGGCGAAGCCGACGATGACGAAGCTGATGATGGTGTTGACGAACACGCCGTAGTTGAGCGTCACCGCGCCCGCCTCGTTGGCCGCGGCCACGGTGGCATACGGGCCCGGGGTCGAGCCCGCTTTGAGAAGGACGAACATGTTGGCGAAGTCAACATTGCCCAGCAGCAAGCCGATGGGCGGCATGATGACGTCGGCCACGAGCGACTTAACGATAGTCCCGAACGCGGCGCCGATGATTATGCCGACCGCCATGTCCACCACGTTACCGCGCATGATGAACTCTTTGAACTCTTTGATCACTTCATCTCTCCTTTCGACTGTCTGTGGACCGCTTCTGTACCAACGACCGCGCTACTCCCGCGCGCGCACCCACTGGTGTATTCCCGCCGCCAGCAGCGCGCCGAGTATCGGGGCGACGATGAAGAGCCAGAGCTGCGCCAGCGCCCAGCCGCCCTGGAACACCGCCACGCCGATACTGCGGGCCGGGTTGACGCTGGTATTGGTGACAGGGATACCGACCA
>JAFGRF010000015.1 GCA_016935295.1 Caldifarciminota bacterium
AGACGTCCCGGGCTCGTGCGCAGGGCGATGTCAGGCTGAAGTCGGGCGCGACCGAAATGGAGTGTGATACCATTGAGTTCTTCTCCGGCCCGGATTCGGGCCTGGCGCTGGGCGCACCGCGGGTCAGGGACAGCGTCAGTCGTGCGAGCGGCGATACCATGACCTTCCACGTCAGGGATGGCGGGCTCGAACGCGTGACCATCCTCAACCGCGCCACCGGCGAGTACCGGACCGAGGGCGGAGATTCGATCGTGGTTGCGGGCAAGTCCATTGAGTTGAAGGTAGCGAACGGTGCGATCGACCAGGTTGAAGTGCGGGAGCTGAGTTCGGGGCAGTTGATACGGACGGGCAGGCAGAGCAGTGCGGCCGAGAACCGGGTCGAGGAACAGGGACTGCAATGAACCTGGAGGCCCGGGACCTGTCGAAGCGATACGGCGAGCGTGTGGTCGTCGACGGAGTGAGCCTTGCGCTGTCCCGGGGCGAGATCGTCGGGCTGCTCGGGCCGAACGGCGCCGGCAAGACAACGACGTTCCATATGATAACCGGGTTCATCCATCCCGAACGGGGAACCATCACTCTGGACGGTCACGACATGACGCACATGCCGGTCTACCGACGGGCGCGACTCGGCCTCGGCTACCTGTCGCAGGAGCCGTCCATATTCAGGAAGCTGTCGGTCGAGGACAACGTGAAGGCGATTCTCGAGATGCTGGGCGTGTCCAGGTCCGAGCAGACCGCGCGGGTGGATGAACTGCTGGCCAAGTTCAATGTCACGCAGCTGAGAAAGCAGCGAGGCGGTACGTTGTCCGGCGGCGAGCGGCGGCGCGTAGAACTGGCCCGGGCACTCGCTTCACGGCCGTCGTTTCTCCTGCTGGACGAGCCTTTTACCGGCATTGACCCGATAGTGCGGGCTGAAATCCAGGACATCGTGCGGAAGCTGCGGGACGAGGGGCTGGGGATTCTCATCACCGACCACAATGTCCGTGAGACGCTCGAGATAACCGACCGGGCCTACATCATGTACGACGCGCGAGTGCTCCTTTCCGGTACTTCGGAGGACCTGGTCAAGCACGAGAAGGCGCGGCAGGTCTACCTGGGTGAGCGGTTCCGCATATGAAGCTGAACATCGGCCTCGACATGAAGCAGCAGCTCGAGATGCGGCTGACGCCGCAGCTCATCCTGCAGATGAAGCTGCTCCAGGTTTCGGCCCTCGACCTCGAGCAGCTGGTCCGCGAAGAGATGGAGCAGAACCCGGCACTCGAGGAATCGGACGGCAGCCCGGATTCTCCCGAAGCCGAGGCCGTGGCCGCGATTTCCGAACCGGTTCCCGCGGCCGCGGCGCCGGTGCCGGCCGAGAACACGCCGGCCCCGGAGACGCACGAGACCCAGATTGAGACCCGGCCCGGCGAGGAGTACACGATCAACGAGTTGATGCCCGAGGATAACTGGTCGGCGACCGTGTCGGTCGGACCCAGTTCGGACAACGACGAGGGTACGGCGGTCGAACTCGCCGCCGGCCCGGACAAGAGCCTGGCCGAGTCCTTGATGCCGCGGCTCCGCAGTATGCTCAGTGAGGACGATGCGCGAGTCGCTGAGTTCATTGTCGAATCGCTGGACGACGACGGGTTCCTGACCATGACAGACGAAGAGATAGCGCAGCAGCAGGGGATCGATGTGGACCGCCTCCGGTCGATCCTGTTTGCCATCCAGCGGCTTGAGCCCGGCGGCATAGCCTGTCATGACCGGCGCGAGTCGTTTCTCGTCCAGCTTGAGCTGGCGGACGTCCCGCCCGCTGCGCTTGAGCGGCAGCTGCTGACCAATCACTGGGATCTGCTGATCAAGAAGCAGACCGCCCGTATTGCCAAGTTGTGCGGCGTCACCGAAGACGACGTGCGTAGAGCCGTGCAGCGGCTGCTGAACCTGGAGACGCGCCCCGCGCGCTCTTTCGCCCCGGGCACGCCGGACTACGTTTCGCCCGACTACTCGGTGGAGTGGCAGGGTGACCAGCTCGTGGCCAGCGCCAATGACGAGCGCTTTCCGCGGCTGCGGCTCTCCCAGCGCTACGTTGAGATTCTCAAGAGTCCGAAGTCGTACTCGCCCGAGCAGGTGCAGTTCGCCCGGCAGAAACTGCAGCGGGCGCTGATGTTTCTCAAGGGTATCGAATCACGCCGCCGGACCCTGAAGCGACTGGTGGAACTGATAATCGACCAGCAGCACGACTTCTTCATACACGGCAGGCAGCACCTGAGACCTGCAACCCTCAGGCAGGCGGCCGATGTCATCGGGGTCCATGCCTCGACCGTGTCCAGGGCAATCGCCGGCAAGTACCTCGAGACCGACCGGGGTATTTTCCCATTCGGGTATTTCTTCAAAGCCGGGGCGGGTGACAAGTCGCGCACCAGCATCAAGCAGAAGATACGGGCAATGGTGGAGGTCGAGGACAAACAGAGCCCGCTGAGCGATGACGAGCTGTGTTCGCGGCTCAAACTGGAAGAGATAAGCATCTCCCGCCGGACCGTCGCCAAGTATCGGGCCGAACTCGGCGTTCCGGGCTGCAATGACCGCAAGGGCTTCTAGACAGTGGCGAACAGAGACTGCCGCATGACGCACGGGGTCCGCAGATGCATGTAGTAGTCGGTACCGCCGGACATATTGACCACGGCAAGTCGGCCTTGGTCAAGGCCCTGACCGGCACCGACCCGGACCGGCTCAAGGAAGAGAAAGAACGGGGGATGACAACCGACCTGGGGTTCGCTTTCCTCGGGACGGACATCACCATCATCGACGTACCCGGACACGAGCGCTTCGTCCGGCACATGCTGGCCGGTGCGAGCACGATCGACCTCGTGGTGCTCGTCGTGGCTGCAGATGATGGGGTGATGCCGCAGACCCGTGAGCACTTCGAAATCTGCCGGTTGATGGGCATCAGAAGAGGCCTGATTGCCATCAACAAGGCCGACATGGTTGACAGCGAGTGGATTGAGATGGTGAAGCTGGACATCGGTGAGATGGTCACGGGGTCATTCCTGGAAGGCGCGCCGGTGATGCCGGTTTCCGCCGTCACCGGGCAGGGAGTTCCCGAGCTGCGGCAGGCGGTCGTCGACCTGGCCGGCAAGGTCGAGGCCAAGCCGGACCGGGGTGTGTTCCGCATGCCGGTGGACCGCAACTTCTCGATGAAGGGGTTCGGTACGGTCGTGGCCGGAACGGTCCTGTCCGGGCATGTGCATGTGGGGGATACGCTCGAGCTGCTCCCCCAGAAGCGCGATGTGAAGGTCAGGGGAATACAGCGACACAACCAGATGCTTGAGACGCTCGGACTCGGCGAGCGGGCGGCGCTGAACCTGCAGGGCGTCGAGCGGGAGGCGGTCGTGCGCGGCCACGTGCTGGCGACCCCGGGGTACTACACGCCGACGTCCAACTTCAACGCGACGCTCTACCTGCTCAGTTCGGTCGAGAAGCCCCTCAGGAACCTGGTCAGCCTCAAGCTTCACATCGGTACCGCCGAAGTGATGTGCCGGGTAGCACTGCTGGACGCCAGGGAGCTCGCGCCCGGGCAGGAGGCGCTTGTGCAGGTGCGGACCGAAGAACCGGTCGTGTGTGACTGGAACGACCACTACGTCATCCGGACGTTTGCGCCCCAGCAGACCATCGGTGGCGGCATCGTGCTCGAGGCCGATCCGTCCAAAGAGCGCCGGTTTGACGAGGACACGGTCAAGCGGCTGCGGGCGCTCAAGAGCGGCGAGGCCGGCAGTGTGCTTGAGCAGTACCTGCTCAAACACCGGTTTGAGGCACGTACGCTCGGGCAGGCAGCCAAGGACCTGGCCCTGACAGATGCCGACGCGAGGGAGATGGTTGACCTGCTGCTGGCAACCGGTCGCGCGCGGAAGCTCGCCTTCGAGGGCAAGGAGTATCTGGTACATGAGAAGATGGCAGGCGAGGCGCGCGCAGTGCTGACCGCAGCACTTGTTCACTTCCACAAGGAGAATCCGCTCCGGCTCGGGCTCAAGCGGCCTGAACTCCGGGCCAAGGCTGCACCGGGATTCTCGGCTCCGTTGTTCGAAACCGTGCTGGCCGACCTTCTGAACGAGGCACAGGTCGCGCTCGAGGACGACCGGGTCAGGCTGGCATCGCACCAGATCAAACTCGGCCCGGCCCTACAGAAGGAGTACGACCGTCTCGACAAGCTGTTTCGGGAAATGGGCTTCTCGCCGCCGAGCCTCTCTGAGGCGCTGGCCGGCGTGGATAGGAAACTGGGACAACAGGTGCGCGTGGCTTTGCTGGAGTCAGGACGGCTCGTCGACGTCGGCGAGTCGGTGCTCCTCCACTGCGACGCGGTCGCGCTGGCCGAGCAGAAGGTCAGGGCGCTCTTCGCACAGAAGCCGGAGCTGACCGCATCTGAAATCAGGCAGGAACTGGGCACGACGCGCAAGTATCTGATTCCTCTGCTTAACTACCTCGACTCGCGCGGCGTCACCCAGCGCAAAGGCGAAGTCCGCATACTCAAACAGAAAGTGACCAGTGCCCAGTGACCAGTTTCCAGTTTCCCGAAAGGGCGTGCCGCATTGACGGCCTGGGAACTGGCACCTGGCAACTGGTACTTCCGGAGGAACATGGCTAAACGCGGCATACTTGCCACCGTTACCTGCGCGGGCTGAGCGTCCAAGCTTAGCCGGGCGCAGTTAGCGCAGGCACTCGAGGGGCTGGAACGCCCCACCGACCCGAGACTTCTGGTCGGCACCGACACGGCTGACGACGCGGGTGTATTCCTGCTGCAGGAGGGGCTCGCGCTGGTTCAGACCGTGGATCTGCTCACGCCCATGGTCGAGGACCCCCATACCTTCGGCCGGATCGCGGCGGCGAACTCGCTGTCCGATGTCTACGCCATGGGCGGGACTCCGGTTACGGTCCTCAACGTCGTCGGGTTCCCGGGTCCGATGGACAAGAAGGTGCTGGCCGAGATACTGCGCGGCGGACAGGCGAGCGTGAGCGAAGCGAAAGCCGTGGTTGTCGGCGGTCACACATTCAACGAGAAAGAGATCAAGTACGGCCTGTCGGTTACCGGTCGGATTGACCCGCGGCGGATTGTCACCAATGCGGCCGCGAAGCCCGGCGACGTGCTGGTGCTGACGAAGCCGCTCGGAACCGGCGTGTTCGCCCAGGCAATGATGACCCAGGACGAGGTCGACCCGCAGTTGTACCGGGCGGCAACCGCCTCGATGATGCAGCTCAACCGGGCCGCGTCCGAGGCGATGCTTGCCTGCGGCGTCCACTCGGCCACCGACATCACCGGCTACGGTCTTCTTGGCCATGCGCAGGAAATGGCCGCGGGCAGCGGTGTGCGCATCCGGTTCAGCGCTCCGGCGCTGCCGCTCCTGCCCGGAGTCCTCGCGATGGCCGAGACTATGGTCGACGCCGGCGTAGCGATGAATGAGAGTTCGTTCGGCGACAAGGTCGAGTGGAAAGGCGATATTTCTCCTGCATTGAAGAACATCCTCTGGGAATCCCAGAGTTCGGGCGGGCTGCTGATTGCCTTGGCCGAGAACAAGGCGGCCGACTTCCAGCGCCGGGCCAAGGATGCGGGTATCCTCGCTGCCGTTGTCGGATCAGTGGTCGCCGGGCCCGCCGGCACAGTCGAAGTGAGGAGGTAGTTCTTGTTCTGGCACAACCTGTGGAACGCACTCAGAGAGCAGTTTCTCACTCCGGAAAAGCTCGCCCAGTATTTGGTCAAGCTGGGCAGCATTGTCCTCATCATCGCGGCCCTCTGGCTTGTCGGCTGGATTGCCAAGCGTCTCATCAAACGGCTGCTTCGGAAGGGTGGCGGGCTGCTTCGGGAGCGTCATGCCCAGACTTTGTTGATGGTCAGCCGAAGTCTGGTCCGCTACGTCCTTTTCTTCGTCGGACTGGTGATGGTGCTGCGCGTGCTGGGCGTGGACTACGGCGCGATTCTCGCCGGCGCGGGCGTGGCCGGCCTCGCGATCGGCTTCGGTGCTCAGACCCTGGTGCGCGACTTCCTTTCCGGCTTCTTCCTCCTGTTTGAAGATGTGATTGGCGTCGGCGACATTGTCACAAGCGGCAACATCGCGGGTGTTGTCGAGTACATCGGGCTCCGGGCTACTCACATCCGAGCGTTTGACGGTACACTCAATGTAGTGCCGAACGGAGATCTCACGACAATCGGCAACTGGAACCGCGGCTGGATGAGGGCGATAGTCACGGTCGACCTCGCCTACGAGCAGGACGCCGAGCGCGGCATGGCCCTGGCCGGTCAGGTCGCCGAACAGTGGTTCAATGACAACCAGGACATTGCGTTGGAGCCGCCCGAAGTCCAGGGGATACTGTCGTTCGGGGAATCCGGGGTCACGGTTCGGGTCCTGGCCAAGGTGCAACCGCTCCAGCACTGGAAGACCGAACGGGACCTGCGGACCCGACTCAAGAAGGCGTTTGACATAGAGGGCGTCGAGATTCCGTTCGCGCGTCGCGTCGTCTACCACCGCTCCGAGGAGCAGTCGGCTCCGGAAAGCCCCAAGCCTTAGCCCCGACCTTCTTCAGGTCTTTGAATACCACCTGACTGAAGTCGCGCAGCCGCCGAGGCCTGAATCAGGGATTGCGGTCTTCGGCGGCGCGGGCCCGGACCCAACTCGGTTGCTGCATCCCTTCCGTTGCGGGTTTGACGGTTTTGGCGGTTCCACTCCGCCTTCCGGGCTAGAGGACGATGCCGAGGCCGACGGCGGCCAGGAGTCCGAGAACGCCGCCGAGCCAGAACGGAGCGGGCGGTCCGAACAGGCTCCACAGCCCTCCGGCAAGCAGCGACGCCGGCGTCCTTGCCGCCGTGGTTGGCACGGTAGTGGCGGGCGCTGGCGGCACCATCGAAGTCACGGCCTAGCGAGCAGCGCTCTCGCTCCTGCCAGGCCACAGGCCTCGGCGCAAGGAGTCAGATGCCGGCGAGACTGCGTGCCAGGCTACCGGTCATACTGCATACCGTACAGCAGGACAG
>JAFGRF010000154.1 GCA_016935295.1 Caldifarciminota bacterium
ACCATCGTCGTTATCGAAAGGAACGCCAGCGACCTCTGCAGCCGGTCCGACTCCCGCGACGCTGCGCGTTCCACGGCTTCCGTTATGTTGGGTATGAGTTGCTGGAGCAGGTCAGAGCCGCCCTCTATCTTGCCGAAGTCCGCACGCAGCGCGTCCCACTCCTTCACGCCCGCCAGCAGCAGCCCGGAGAGCGGCGCATGTCTCAAGTCCTTCGCGACCTTCTCGTAGTCGCCCAGCCGCGTGCGGTACCCGAACACCATCAGGAACTGCCGAGTCTGCCGCGTTGCCCGGCCGAGCGTCCTGAGCTTGCGGACGACTATAGCCCAGCTCACGATCGACATGAGCAGGAGCAGTATAATTACGCACTGGGCGAAGATGCCGGCGTGAATGAACGGCCCAAGGAACCCCCCGCTCGGGCTCGCAGCCGGCGACACTGTTTACAGCCCCAGGGATTGAAGCCGGCCCTGCGCCAGCTTCGCTTCGTTGGTGCCCGGATACTCCTTGATGACCTTGCGCAACTGATTGACCGCCTCTGCCTTGCGGTTCTGGGCAAGGTACACCAGTCCCAGCTTGTACTCGGCCGCCGGCACCTTGTTCCCCTGCGGATAGTCGACGACAACCTGCCGGAACCCGACCTCGGCGCTGTCCAGCTTGCCGAGCGAATAGAAGCTCTCGCCTATCCAGTACTGGGCGTTGTCGGCATTGTCGGTCTGAGCATACGCGGCCAGGTAACGCCGGAACTCGCTGATGGCCACGTCGTATTTGCCACGGGTGAAGTCGAGATATGCCGTGTTGTAGAGATCGTCCTCGGCGCGCCCGACGGTGTCGGGAATGGGCCCGGTGGTGTCGGGCTTTGCGGCTCCGGGCCGCGTTCCCGGCAGCGATTCGGTTCTAACCGGGGTTATGTCCCCGCGGCCGGCTCCCACCCGCCGGCCTATCCGGTCGAGCCGGTCACCCATGTCCGCGATTCGGGCGTCCAGTTCGTCAAGCCGGCGATCGACCGTCTCAAACTCAGTCAGTACGTCGGCCCGCAGCTTGGCCAGTGTCTGGTTCTGGCTCTGCTGAACCTGCTCCATGCGGGCGAGCCGCACCGACATCGAGTCAATCACCTGACCGCGGCGCACAAACTCCCGCTGGACGCCGCAGCCGGTGCACGAAAAGACGGCCAGCAGGCCCGCCGCTGCTGCCATGCCGAAGCCGGCTGCGCGATCGAGCCTACTGACCGCCATCAAACATCTGTCTGGACTGCGTCCCTACTCTGCTACCGCGAACTCGCAGCGTCGGTTCAGCTCGTACTGCGCCCTGTCCTGTGTGACGAGCTTCTCCTCGCCGTAGCTGATGGTCGAGAACATGCTCATGTCCGCACCCAGCTTGACAAGGTAGGCCTTGGCCGATTCCGCCCGGCGCATGCCCAGCGCCATGTTGTACTCGGCCGTGCCGATCGGATCGCAGTACCCCTCAATCGTCACCGCCGGCATCTGGTTGGCCGCCACTGCCTGCTGGATCTGGTCGTGGTTTCCCTGGAGAATGGACGCATCTCCCGGCCTGATGGCGGACTTGTCGAAGTCGAAGTAAACCGGCATGAGGTTCAACTCGACTTTTGGGGGCGCGGGTGGCGTCTCGGAGATTTCCTCCGCTGGCGGCGGCGGCGGGACCGGCTCGGTTGGCGTGACGCACTTCTTGGGGCAGCCGACCATGGTCAGCACCAGGAACACGCCCACGGTCACGGTCAGCAGCTTTGCTGCAGTCTTCATCTACGTTCCTCCTTGGTACTCATCACTGATATTGCCTGCCGATTTGTCAAGGTGCGGCCGCTCGCGCCGGCCGCTGACCTGTGGTTGCCGAATCTGATGATGTAAGATACTGCCGCTCTAACTGCCTGTCAAGAGAAGCCTTGTTCCCAAGACCCGAGCCATGACTGGAACGGGACAAGGCAGGCCGGTACGGACGCACCCTTGGGCGCCGGCTGCAGCCACGCTGCTGTCCGCGCACAGACCGTTGACCTGCCAAGGCCGGCCTGCCGGCGGAGTACCGCATCCCTGTGGGGTCACCTGTTGACTCTCGCCGGCGCTTCCCTAATATCTACCCCGAAATGGATACCGCCTGATGGGTCGCAAAGCCAGACCCGCTTTGCACGGGCTCGGTGCCCTGGGCGCTCGGCTCAAGCGCGTGCGTCAGGAGTCCGGACTCTCGCAGATGAAGCTCGCCAAGTTCATGGGTTTCGATCCCGCGCACGGATACAAGTACATCCTCCGCCTCGAGAAAGGGCAGGTGCCCAACCCTACGCTGCGGACCATCGCCGCCTACATCGAGGCCTGCGGAGCACGGTGGCACGATATCGCAGACGTCCTCCCCAGCACCGGGAAGCTCTCCACGCCTGCGGCTCGACCGCTGTATACTATTCCTGCCTGGGCCACAGGCTCCATGGCCAGCGGGCCGCGCCCGGCGGCTCCTGCTGCGGCTGCCGTCCCGGAGCCGCCTGCCAGACGCAGGGACTCCCGCCCGATGCGCGAGCAACTCCGTTCCCAACGCATCGAGCAGCGCGAACTCCATACCCGCCGCTTCTGGTCCGGAGTGAAACGGGCGGAGGAGGCAACCGCCGCCCTGCTCCATTCCTCGCGCGTTCCGTCCGGTCTGCACCGCGCGTATCTCTCCTTCGGCCGCTCATGCTGTTCCGCCATCGATGCGCTCGCGACGGCCCGGCCCGAAGTCATCCAGCGCCAACTGGCCAAGCTGGTCCAGCCGGCAGTTGCACAAGGACTCGATCGCAAAATACTTGCAGAAATCCAGTCGGCCTGTTCCCGCGTCTTCCGCTCACAATCGAACGCCGAATGAGGAGGTTCGCACTCCTGCCGCTGCTGATCGCTTGTGCCGTCGCCCTTTCCGCTCCCCCCGGACAGACAGGAAGAGACACCCTCACCTCTTTCATCCTTGCTGAAGGCGAAGGAGAAGACACCATCACCCCCTTTCCCTCGCTCCCCTCGGCAGTAGGAATGAATGAAGGGACGGGCGCCGCCAGAGAACAGACTCCGCCCGTAGACTACACGATTTCCGCACGGTTGGACGATGCTGCCGGCATTGTCCGCGGCAGTGAGACCATCCGCTACCGTAACCTGACTCCGGACTCGCTCGGTGCCATCTGGCTCCACCTCTACGCCAACGCCCTTCGCGACCGCTCCACGGACTATGCCCGCGAACTGGAAGCAATGGGCCGGTTCGACTTCTCGCTCTCGCGCGAGAACGACCGCGGATGGACTACGGTCGACTGGGTCGAATCCGGCGGCAGGGTTACACTGACGTCCGAGGCAGGAACCGAACTCGGTCTGACCCTGAACCCGCCGCTTGCCCCGGGCGAGTCTGTAGCCGTCAGCCTAGGGTTCCGTACGAAAGTCGCAAGGCGGTTCGGCGAGCTCGCTCGCAGCGGCCGCAGCTTCGTGCTCGCCCACTGGTACCCTGAGGTCGCGGCCCGCTCTCCCGATGCCGGCTGGCTGCTCGGGGGATACCACGTATTCGGCCACTCCCCTGCGGCGTTCGGCGACTACCACGTGACGCTGGACGTTGCCGCAGACCTGAACCTGGCCGCTCCCGTGACCTCGACCGATTCCGGGGTTCCCGGACCCGAACCCGGACGCCGCGTGCTCAGCTTCGAAGCGCGGGGCATCTCGATCTTCGCGGTGGCTGCCGCGCCCGTGCTCAAGCAGATGTCCCGCAAAACCGCGGGCACGAACATCACCATCCTGTCCCGAAGCTTCACCGGCCAGGAATGGTACTACGCCCTCATGACTGTCGCGGGCATGCTCCGCCGGATGCAGGAATGGTGCGGCCCGTTCCCCTTCGCGAACCTGAGTATCGTCGACGGCTCAGGTGTCGTCGCACAGGACGCGTCCTATCCCGGGCTCATCGTCATGGCCACCCGGCCGATTCCGTACACGCGGGCATTCGAACTCGCGCTGGCGCAGCAGGTCGCGCTCCAATGGACCGCGTGTGCGACCGGCGCCGACGAACTGAACGACCCCGGCACCACGCAAGGCCCGGCCGCATACTCGGCTATGCGCTACATGGACGAGAAGTACGGTCGGACCAGCCTCATCACTCAGCCGGTCCTAAGCTGGCTGCTCAGAGGCCTCAACACCGAATACTACCACAAGGTCTACTACTACCTCGGCGCTTCAAACAGAGTCCTCTGCAGAGACGTGACCGGGTGCCGCGATCAGGTCGGGTACCAGGCAGCGGCATTGTCCGGGCCCGCGCTGCTGCTCCTCGCCGAAGAACGGAGAATCGGCCGCCCTGCCTTCGACTCACTCATGAGCAACTGGCTGGAATCCGTGGCGGGCTCGCATCCTGCCCGCGCGGACTTCGCCTCCATCTTCCCGCTGGCGGGTGCCGACCTGAGCGATGCCGTGGCCGAGTCTATCCTGCCGACCCGGCTCGGCGACCACAGCGTGACGGTACGGCCGCTCTTCGCCTTGCCCAGCTTCGCCGACTACCAGATCTTCTACGGTCCCTACGTCTGGTGGGACTGGTACCACCAGTTCCAGCTCTGCGGCTGGGCCATGGGCCGCCAGTTCATCGATACCGGGCCATTGCGCGGCCGTCACCAGTGGATGGTCAGCGAAGTCTATGGCACGGGCTTCAAAGACTGGCACACCAGTATCAACTACCAGACTCCACTCACGTTCCTAAGCGACCGGCTGCGCGTCTACGTCGCGCTCGACGAATCACGCATGGACGACGGCGCCAAAATCTACTTCCGCCAGGAACTGGGACCGGTATTCCGGAAGCCGCAGACGACAATCGACTTCGGGTATCGAATCCTCCAGATCCAGAACGACAGCTTCCGCGACAAGCGCGCGTGGGAGAAGGCCCGCACTGCCGACCTCCGCGCAGAAGTCGTTCACACCTACGAATCGCGGCTCTTCCTCGGCGCACTCGCGGCGTCTGCCCGCCGAGGCCTGGAAAAGCTGGGCAGTGAGAAGGACTACTTCCGGCTCGGGCTGGCGCAAGTGCACACCTGGCGCGGCCTGCGCCCGCTCAACCTGACGCTCCGCCTGTTCGGCGGCTACGTCTGGGGTGACGTGCCGTTGCAGGACCGGTTCTACCTCTCCGGCGGCCTGGTCAGCAACTCGGCCGAACCGGTCAGTTGGGCGTATGAGGGCATAGGCTCGGGCCAGGAGCACTGGCACTACGATGCCGACGTCAACTGCCGCGGCTGGGCCGGTGAATACCGGCACGGCAGCGCCGCCTACGGCCTCAACCTCGAAGCCGAACTGCCCAGACTCGGCTTTCTCTCCTTCTGCCCGTTCTTCGACATCGGCAACGTCCTGGAAGACACGATGACCACGCGCAGCTTCATACAGCCGCGCATGGACGCCGGCCTCAGGCTCAAGCTCGGACCGCTCTACGCCGACTTCCCCTTCTGGCGCTACCAGGTGGGCGTCAGCGGGCACGAATTCGCATTCCGCTGGATGCTCGGGCTCAAAGTCAGCGGCTCCCTCGGCAACATCTAGCCGGAAGTCCGAAGCCCGGCTGCAATCCGCAGAGCGCGCAGACGACGCAGACGCCCCGAGGCAAACCGATGTCCGGGCAGATGATGCCGCAACCTCAGGACATCCGCGCATTGCGCAGATGACGCAGATTCCCGAAGTGAACCACGGATGGATACAGTCTAGCACGGATGTTCGCGTCCCAACCTCAGCCTCCACCTCTACCCCCAATTCAGTCGTTCATTGTACCTCTCATTGTTCGTTGGAAAGTACCA
>JAFGRF010000155.1 GCA_016935295.1 Caldifarciminota bacterium
CTCGTCCGGGTCCAGTCCGTCGGGCAGGGAAATCGGCCAAGTGGAAAAAGGACGTATCTGCATGGAAGTAGATCCGAAACGGGCGGGTATCAACAGATCTGGGCAAAGAGGGCTTGACACGGATAGAACGGTATGATCTTGAAGGGTTATGGAAGATGCGTACGAACCCAAGTGCAGCAAGCTGAAGGTTGTCAAGTCTCGAATTTCGGCAACTTCGTGGGCCCGACGGGTGCAAGCGGCCAGGCAAGACGAGCAAGTGCTCAAGCAGGTTCTTGACGTGATGGCCGGCGGAGCGTCGGAGAACGCCGCCATCGCCGAGGTGCTTTCACCGTCGCGACGTAGCTGGGCGGTCCAACGGCTGGTACTGTACCGGAGACATGGCATTGAGGGGCTGATCGACGGCCGGACTCCTCGTGAGCCGACATTGTCGCGTTCGTGCAGAAGCGCCCTGGAGGCAGCGCGGGAGGCCAACCCACGAATCAGCGTTGAGGAGGCGGTGGTGATCCTTGAGCGGCAGAAGGTCCATCCGCTTCCGTCGGAGTCTACAATCAAGCGGGTATTCCGCCAGGTGGACGACCGTATACGCTACCATGCGAAGAAGATGGCAATGCAGGGTCAACGGCCGAAGGCGGTGGTGGAGGAGAGCCTGGCGGGTGGTGAACTGCTGCTTGCCGCAGAGGTGGAGACCGGCGGAGTAGCGGTGTTGACCGAGGTGGTTACCCAGTACGCCCAGGCGGCGAAACAGGAGGGGGACGGATGCGAGGGGTACGTGGGGGATCGCCAGGACCGGAACCGGAAGGGCCAATTCACCAAGACCTACAACCGCAAGCGGAGGCGCAGGGGAGGCGAGCAGATCGCGGGGTATCTGCGGTCCGCTGAGGAGAAGGCCGAAGGGCGACCGCCGACATGGCCAAGGCTGGTTCGCGAGCGCCCAGCGACGGTTGACGCGAAGCTGCGTGCGTTGACCTTTGTGCCTCTGCTCCCCGGGGGCAAGGGCTGGTCGGCGCTGCGGTCGCCGGACTTCGAGGCCCTTGAGTACCTTGCGGGCTATGCGTACATGCCAAGCACGCTGGAAAAGTTTGTGTCCGCATCTGCGATTTGCGGTCTGGGTCCTCGCCTGTTGGAGGCAGCCGGGAGTCACTGGCATGGTGTGGCGCAGGAGCGCTGGGGAGAGCCGGGTGCGATGGCTGCGTTTTACGTGGACAATCATGCCAAGGAGGTCTGGAGTTCCCTGTTCACGAAGTCTGGGAAGGTATCTCACCGCAACCGGGTGATGCCGTGCATTACGACAACGTACGTGCACACGGGGGCGGGTACGCCGCTTGTGATGTCGGTGCAGAGCGGGTCGGCTCCGCTGGCGCCTCGTCTGGTGTCGCTGGTCCGGCAGGCAGAGCAGATGACGGACAGCACGGTGAAGCGTGCGGTGGTCATCGACTCGGAGGGTAGCACGTTCGACATCTTACAGGCTTTCGACGCCGAGGACCGGGTCATCGTGACGCCGTTGAAGCCGTCGCGCACGGGCGAGTTGGAGCTACGCTACCGGGCGGGTTCGTACTTTCGTCCGTTCCGTGACAACGATGAACTCCGTGTAGCGGAAGCGACGTTGCATCACAAGAGCACGGGCCGTAGCCTCGAGCTTGGGGCGCTGGTGGTTCGGCGCGAGCGCCGAGAGGAGGACGTGGTGCTGCTGACGACCGGTCTTCGTTTGGGGATGTCCGGGCGCGACCTTGCGGAGCTTTACTTTGCGCGCTGGCCGTTGCAGGAGAACAAGTTCAAGGAGTGGGCGTCATCGGTGAAGCTGGACCAGCACCGGGGCAACTGTGGCCAGATGGTTTCCAACGTGGCGGTGGTCACGGAGTTGGAGCAGCTCCATTCGCGGCGACTGCGTGACGAGCAGAAGCTGGAAGAGCTGCTGGCGGCACAGGGCGAAGTGCAGCAAACGGCTGACAGGCGCCGGAGCGCGCTCCGCAAGGCCGAAGCGGCCCTTGAAGTGCGTCGCAGGCGGCTGGACGCCCGGGTCGAACAGGGGCGTACGAGCGGCGAGCCCTTTGCCCGTTGCGCGGTTGAGCACCAGCAAGCGCTCGGCAGAGCGGAGGCGGCGCGCCGCGAGGCGGAGCATTCGCATGCTGCCCTTGACCGCAGCCGGGAGAGGGAGACCAAGCTGCGGGACGGACTCGCGAAGGTCATAGGCCGCGAGAAGAAGCTGGAGCCGCAGCGTGAGATACGCCAGCTCGATGTGGCTCAGGACATGATCCTGACGGCGTTGAAGCTTACGGCGGCCCAGCTTATCGCGTTTGTTCTTCGCGAGTATTTGCCATCAATGAAGATGACACCAGAGACCTTCAAGACACGGGTTCTTCCCACCCGCGGCCGTCGTGAGATCTATGAGACGAATGAGCGTGTGGTCTTCTATGCCAACCCCCGTGATCCTCAAGTCAACGCAGCGTTGTCTCTGGCGTGCCAACGATTAAATGAACGCAATATCATTCGCGAAGATCGTCTGGTCATCTATATGGTTGAAGACGATAATGTTAATAATAACGCGACATAAGACTGGTTACGTTGAAATGAACCCGCATCCCCCCTCTGGGCCGAATTCCCTGTCTGATGGTTCAACCGTCGGATGAGGAGCTGGTTCGGCTGGCTGACGTGGACTCGGATTGTCGTTCCCACCTGCCTCTTGAGGGCGAGGACTCCCTCTTGAGATGGCGTGATGTGCAGGACTTTGCCCTGCTTCCGACAGGTTTGCCCGAGGAACGTAAATCCCTTGCGAATATGGGTCGTCACCGTCTTCGTTGGTGACAGCTCCAGACCACGTTCCTTGAGGAACGCCTCCACCGCAGGCTTGACGTGCTTGTCCAGCAGAAGCTGGGACTTGCCCGTGATGACAAAGTCATCTGCGTAGCGGATGAAGTTGACGCGCGAGCGCCTCGGCACCGAGGTGTGAATCACGGCCTCCAAGCCGTTGAGCGTCAGGTTGGCCAGGGTCGGACTGATTATCCCTCCCTGGGGAGTTCCCTTTCGCGTCGGATACGACAGACCTTGGTCTACGTATCCGCACTTCAGCCACTTACGGAGGACCTGGCGGTCCATCGGAATGTGGGTTAGAAGCCATTCGTGGGATATTTCGTCGAAGCACCCTCGGATGTCGCCCTCCAGCACCCATTTGGCCGAGTTCGGCTTGCTCAGGGCGTTGAAGACCGCTGCCATTGCGTCGGCGCAGCTTCGGCCTTCCCGGAATCCGTAAGAATTCCGGTCAGCTACCGTTTCTGCTACCGGCGCAAGCGCCAGGTTGTACAGAGCCTGCATCGCTCTGTCCTTCATCGTTGGGATCGACAACGGACGCTTCTTACCATTCTTCTTCGGAACGTAAATCCGCCGCAAGGGCTGAGGCTGATAGCCACGTCGGCGCAGGTCGGTAACGGCCTGCGCTTTGTCGCGGGCGGTGGTCCAAAGGACTCCGTCCACGCCGGGAGTTTTGCTCCCTTTGTTGGAGGTCACTTGCTTGACTGCCAGTAGCCTGGCGGGAAGCGAGCGGGTCAGCAGACGTTGCAGGACCGAGACCCTGTTCCATCTGCCTTCCTGGACAGCTTTTGCGATACGCACCTGGAGCCTTCTAGCCTCGCGCCGGGCCTTGACCCAGTCTACGGACTGCCAGAACGCAGCTTCGCCGATGAGTGCACCAGTGGAGTCCACTGCCCATTGCTCTCTC
>JAFGRF010000156.1 GCA_016935295.1 Caldifarciminota bacterium
CCGAGCCCGGTGTGCAGGATGACACCAAGGCCGTTGATTGCCCGCGTCAGCGTCGGCTTGCGCTCGCGCTCCAGCCGCCGGACCAGTTCTGCCCGGTCATACACTGCCGCCTCGCCCGCCTGAATCTTCTCTCGTAGCTCATCCAGATAGGCACGAATCGCCCGTACCGCCATCCGGCGATGTACTCGCCCGAGCACAGGCGCCAGCTTCTCGTCACTGAGAAGCTTGTCTACCGACGGCAGAGAACGGAGAGTGACCTCGTGGTCTAGTGGTCCAGTGGTCGAGTGCCCGGCTTTCTCACTCGATCCCTTGATCCCTTTGTCCCTCGGTCTCTTTTCCTTCACTGATGCACCAACGTCTCGCGGACGAAAGTGGCCCGGCGCTCGTCGCGCTCCGCCGCGCTCAGTTTCTCGCCCAGCATTGCCTGCAGATTCGCGGGCCGCACGAGCACCATGAGCCGCGTCACCTGCTCCAGGTTCACCTCATTAACGATGCCGAGGGCGACGCCGAGCCTGAGGCCGGCAATCAGGTTTATCGCCTCGTCCGACGACAGCACGCGCGCGCCTTTGAGAAGCCCGAGCGACCGGAAGACCTTGTCCTCGACCTCGACCCGCAGTTTCTTCATCAGGTACTCGCGCGCCTTCCGTTCGTAGGTAATCACCTGCCGGCTGATGTCGGCAATCGTCTCGATGATTTCCCATTCGGTCTGGCCGACCGTCTTCTGGTTCGATATCTGAAAGAAATTGCCCTTGGTCTCGCTTCCCTCGCCGTACAGGCCGCGTACCGCCAGCCCGATGTGCAGCGCCCCGCGCAGTACCTTCTCGATTTCGCGGGTGATGACGAGCGCGGGCAGGTGCACGAGCACCGACGCCCGCATCCCGGTCCCGAGGTTGGTCGGGCACGCGGTCAGGAACCCGAACTCGGGGGAGAACGCGTACTGGAGCTGTCCTTCCAGCTTCTCATCGAGCGCCGCCGCGGCCGTGAAGGCCTCGGGGAAGTCGAGCCCGGACGCCAACACCTGGAACCGCAGGTGGTCTTCCTCGTTCACCATCAGGCTGGTGGTCTCGTCGTTGCTGACATAGAACCCGCGTTTCGCCTTGGAGGCAACGAAGTCGGGCGAAGCAAGGTGCCGTTCGATCAGGTACTGACCCTGCGGCTCGGCCAGTTCGTCGCCTTCAAGGAACTTGCCGCTGTCCATGTACCCGGAGTCTGCCAGGGCCCAGCGTGCCACTTCAATCGTCTGCTCGTGGTCGGCCGGAGTCGCCCGGTGGGTAAACGGCACTTCGGCCACGTTGCGTGCCAGCCGGACCCGGGTGGAAAGAACGACGTCGGCTTCCGGCCCGTTGGCCGCCAGCCACCTGCCGACCGTGGCGTCGTTCTGATTCATAGTTTCGGTGAGTCACCACAAAGACACGAAGACACAAAGTGCCCGGATTCCGAGCCCTCTTCGTGCCTTGGTGCCTTGGTGGTTGAAATCCTCATTCTTCTTCCGTGCGCTTCAGTTGGTCGCGCAGGGCTGCGGCTTTCTCGTAGTCCTCATCCTGGATGGCCCCGGAGAGGGCCTGGCGCAGCCGATGGGCGTTCATCTTCTGTTGGGCCTGCTTGCGCCCGCCGCTCGCGGTCCTGCCGACGTGCTGCACCGCGTCGTGGATTCGACGTATCAGAGGCACCAGCTGGTCGTGGAAGGATACGTAGCAGTCGGCGCAGCCGAGCCGCCCCTGCTTCTTGAACTCGGCATACGACAGGCCGCAGGTTTGGCAGATGAGCTTCGAGTCACCTTCGTCGATGCGGTTCTTTAGCTCGGTAATGATCTCGGCCACGTTCGCCTTCAGCTTTTCGACCTCGGTGAATCCCCGCTGGCGGGCACACTCGGCACAGATGGAGATCTCGGTGACCTTCCCGTCCTTGTCGAGCTGGCTGACCTTCACGGTCGCCTCGCTCTTGCCGCAGAGATCGCAGAGCTTCATAGAGCGGGGCAAACCAGGCTATTACCACAAAGACACCAAGACACCAAGAGACTCCGGACTCGGGAACCTTCGTGACTTAGTGTCTTAGTGGTTAGATTCCTCACTCAGTCTTCCTTCGGCAAGATGCAGCCGGCGCATCGCCCGGTCCGCAACCGCCTGATTGTGGGTCACTACCAGAATCGTCATGTTCCTTTCGCTGCTCAGCCGCACCATCAGGTCAACCAGCGCTGCCGCCGTTGTCGCGTCGAGGTTGCCGGTCGGCTCGTCGGCAAGGATCACCGCAGGCTCGTTCACCAGCGCCCGCGCCACGGCGGCGCGGGCCTGCTCGCCGCCCGAGAGCTCGGCCGGTCGATGGGTCAGCCGCGAGACAAAGCCAATCTCCTCCAGCGCTTTGTGCGCCCTGACCAACGCCTCGGTCCGGGCCATGCCCGCGACCAGCAGCGGCATCGCTACATTCTCCAGGACTGTGAACTCGGACAGCAGGTGGTGGAACTGGAACACGAACCCCACTTTCCGATTTCGCAATTCGTGGAGTCTGGACTCAGGGTAGCTGAAAACATCGAGGGAATCAAGCAGCACCCGCCCGCTGGTTGGGCGGTCGAGCGCTCCGAGCACGTGCAGCAGGGTCGACTTGCCGGTACCCGACGGACCGAGGATGGCCAGGAACTCCCCACGCTGCACCTCCAGGTCCACGCCGCGCAGGATCTCCAGCCGCTCGGCCCCGGTCTCGAACACGCGCCAGATGTCGGTCGCCTGAAGGACAGGCGAGTGATCAAGTGGCCCCGTGGTCGAGTGGTCATGTGCCGAACTCCCGGCCGGACACTGGTGCACTGGACCACTTGACCACTGCTTCTCTTCACTCATATCTGATTGCTTCCAGCGGTACGAGCCGCGCGGCTTTCAGTGCCGGGTAGATGGTAGCGGCGAAGGTAATCACGATAGCGGCAACGCAGATGATCACGACGTCTTGCGCCTGAATCTGGACCGGCAGGTTCTTGATAAAGTATACATCGCCCGGGAGGGAAACGAACCGGTACTTGTTCAACAGCCAGCACGCGACCAGCCCGAAGGCCGCGCCGGCCACGGTGCCTATGATGCCGATGAACCCGCCGGCCAGCACGAAGATCCGGGTCACGGTCGATGACTTCGCGCCCATCGCCTTCAGGATACCGATTTCGCGGGTCTTGCGGATGACCATCATCGTCAGCATACCGATGATGTTGAATGCGGCAACCAGCACGATCAGCACGAGCACGATGAAGGTCACGACCTTCTCCAGCCGCAGGGCAGTGAAGAGATTCCGGTTCTGCAATATCCAGTCAACCGCCCGGTATGGATACCCCAATTGCCGCGTGATGCGCCGCGCCAGACGGTCAGCCGCATAGACGTCGCGCACGCGCACCTCGTAGCCGGTGACCATATTCTCCATGCCTAGAAACCGCTGGATTGCCGGCAGCGACAGGTAGATGAAACTCGAGTTGTACTCGTACATGCCGCAGTCGAAGATCCCGTTCACCTGAAAGTAACGAGTTCGAGGCAGGAACCCGAGCGCCGTCATCGTACCGCCGAAGGGCGACGCCAGGTTCAGCGTGTCTCCAACCGAAAGCCCGAGCATCCGCGCCAGCTCGACGCCGATCGCCACGCCACCTGAGTCGAGGTCGAACTGCCCCTGAACCACGGTGCCGGAGATGCTCGTAATCTCGTCCTCGTGCTCCGGGTCAACCCCGCGGATTACGACGCCCTCGACCCCGTTCTCGGTTCGGACCAGCGTCTTGGCATAGATGAAAGGCGCTACAGACAGGACACCCGGCACCCGGGCAATCTCCTGCTGCAGGGAGTCACCGCCGCCATCCGGATACGGAATCGGCTCATAGGAGTACTTCGTGACGACAACGTGCGGTGTGGCGCCGAGAATCCGGTCGCGTAGTTCCTGGTGGAACCCGTTCTCGACCGAGAGCACGATGAGGATTGCTGCGACCCCGACGAACACGCCGCCGATAGCAATGGCGGTGATGCCGGAAACGATGCGCCGGCCCCTGCCGCGCAGATACCGCCGGGCCATGAAAAGTTCGAATCTCATCGGACAGGGACCTGAGTTCTACCACCAAGACACCAAGACACCAAGGCCGGAATCCGGGAGTCCGGAATGACCTCTTTGTGCCTTTGTGCCTTGGTGGTGAGATTCCTCACCGAATCAGGATTCTTTCTGAGGACGAAGCTGTGGAAAGAGAATCACGTCGCGTATGGTCGGCGAGTTCGTAAGCAGCATGGCGATGCGGTCGATCCCGAGCCCGAGCCCGCCGGTCGGCGGCATGCCGTACTCGAGCGCGGTGCAATAGTCATCATCCACTGTCGCGAACTCCTCGTTCAAAGCCACCCCTTCTTCGAACCGCTGCCGCTGCTCGGCCGGGTCGTTGAGCTCGGAGAACGCGTTACCCAGCTCCATGCCGCAGATGACCGGCTCGAACCGCTCAACCAGTTCCGGGTTGTCGCGGTGGCTCTTGGCCAGCGGCGTCGTCACTTTCGGATGGTCCATCACGAACGTCGGGTCGATGATGTGGTCCTGAATCAGCTCGGAGAACAGCTTGTCCAGCAGCCTGGCGCGCGAGATATCGTCACCCGCCTCGACGTTGAACCGGGCCGCCACCTTCGCAAGCATCGGCATCGAGAGCTTGAGCGGGTCGGTCTCAATCCGTGCGGCAAGCGTGTCCACGAACTTCAACCGCTGCCACGGCCTGCCCAGGTCAATAACGTGGTCGCCGAACGGAATCTCGGTCTTGCCGCAGACCTCGAGGGCAAGGAACTTGAACAACTCCTCGACCAGCGCCATCACGTCGTTGTAGTCGGCATACGCCCAGTAGAGCTCCATCTGCGAGAACTCGGGATTGTGGGTTCGGTCCAAGCCTTCGTTGCGGAAGTCCTTGCCGATTTCAAAGACCTTCTCCAGCCCGCCGACAATCAGCCGCTTCAGGTAGAGCTCGTCGGAAATCCGCATGAACATCTTCTGTTCGAGCACGTTGTAGAACGTCTCGAAAGGCCTTGCCGCCGCCCCGCCGTAGATCGGCTGCAGAATCGGTGTCTCGACTTCGATGAAACCGCGTTCCGCGAGGAAGCGCCGCACGAGCGCGGTAATCCTCGTTCGATTCAGCAACACCTGCCGCGACTCCTGATTGACAATCAGGTCCACGTAGCGCTGCCGATAGCGCATCTCGACATCGGTGAGCCCGTGGAACTTCTCGGGCAGCGGGTGGAGCGACTTCGTGAGCAAAACCAGCTCCTTCACGTTCACCGTGACCTCGCCTGTCCTGGTGCGGAACATCTCGCCCCGCACGCCAACGAAGTCTCCCAGGTCGAGCAGGCCCAGGTTCGCGAACGCCTGCTCACCCAGCGTGTCCTTGCGCAGGTAGAGCTGGAGCTTGCCGGTCTCATCCTGGATGTGGCCGAACTGCGTCTTCCCATGCTCCCGCCGCGACATCAGCCTGCCCGCAACGCTGACTTCGAGAGGCGCGGGACATGACCCAATTCCGCCCGGGGAATCGGGATCGTGTCCCGGAACGGGCCCAGGGACTGTACCGGATTGCGGCGCTCCTGGCGCCGGGGACTGTCCCTGCCCGCTCAGAGCCTCGAATTCCTCTACCGCTGCCGCATTCGTATGCGTCCGGTCCCACCTGTACGCGTACGGATTGACCCCGGCCTCGCGCAGCTTCGCGAGCTTGGCCAGCCGGACTTC
>JAFGRF010000157.1 GCA_016935295.1 Caldifarciminota bacterium
GCGTCGAAGCAGGACGAGTAGAGAATCGCGTCGTCCAGCCCGAGGAACGCGGCTATCTTCTGCTCGAGCTGCCGGTGCACGTCCTGGGTGCCGCAGATGAACCGCACCGACGACATGCCGTAGCCCCACTCATCCAGCGCCTTGTGCGCCGACTTCACTGTCTCGGGGTGGCTTGACAGCCCGAGGTAGTTGTTGGCGCAGAAGTTCAGGACTTCCTGCTGGGGCGCGCCGGCCGGGAACTCGACGTGAATGTCGGCGCCCTGCGGTCCGTAGATGTACCTTTCCTCTTTGTAGAGCCCTGCTTCGCGGACGCCTTTCAGCTCCGTCTGCAGGAACTCCTTCATTTTGCCGTAGGCCATTCAGTCCTCCTTAAGACTGAGGGGTTCGAGGGGTCGAGGATTCGAGGATTCAAGCGGAGGACGCATGAGCATCCGTCCGTCTCACCCCTGGCTCCTTGATTCCTTGAGCCCTTGATTCCTTTCTTCGTCTACTATCGCTACACCGGAGCTGGTACCGAGCCGCGTCGCCCCGGCTTCAATCATCGCGAGGGCTGTCGCATAGTCGCGAATGCCGCCTGCCGCCTTCACGCCGATCTTCCCGGCCGCGACGCGCGCCAGCAGCATCACGTCTTCGACCGTTGCGCCGCCGGCCGCGAAGCCGGTGGAGGTCTTCACGAACGTCGCGCCGGATTCCGCGACCAGCCGCGTCGCCCGCTCCTTCTCTTCGTCCGTCAGCAGACCGGCCTCGATGATGACCTTGACCGGCCGCTTCTGCGCCGCATCCAGCACCCGATGGATGTCGGAAACGACCATCTCGTCCGCACCGGCCTTGAACCAGCCGATGTTCATCACCATGTCCAGTTCGTCGGCGCCGAGATTGACCGCCGCTGCCGCCTCGGCCGCCTTGGCCTCGCGCAGCATCGCGCCCAGCGGGAACCCCACGACTGCGCAGACCCTAACCTCGCGGTCCAGCACCCCCTCCCTTTTGTAACCACCCCCTTCAAGGGGGAGGGAGAGGGCAAGGGTGGCCTTGCGGCGTTCCTCGAGAGTCCGGCGACACAGCGACACATGGCACGAGTTGACGCAGACGGCGGCAAACCCGTACTCAACCGCCTCGGCGCAGAGCTGTTCGACCTGCGCCGGCATCGCTTCGGGTCTCAGCAGGGTGTGGTCAATCAGCCGGGCAATCCCCACGTGCGCTATCCTACCACAAAGACCGAACGACTCAAGCCCTGCCGTCGCAACGCTCTATGCCCCCACGCTTCATGCTCGCTGCCTCGGCCTCAGGGGTTGTTTGCACGACGTTGAGCCAACACAAGGACGGCGGGCCTGTCCACTCGGCCCGGCGTTGACTCCGTGCATCGCACGCTTACGATTAGCTGCCATGTCCGGAGTCATTGGTTCTATCCGAGAGTCGAGAGCAGGGAATCGGGAATCGGCAAGTGGGAAATCGTCGACATTCCTGCTTGCGGCTATCGGCTGCCTCGGAATCGTCACCCAGCTTGTCCTGCTGCGCGAGTTGATAGCCGCGTACGGAGGAAATGAGCTCTCCGCCGGAGTCACGGTCGCGGCCTGGATACTCTGCGAGGCCCTCGGCGCCTGGTTGGCCGGCCGCGTCCGTCTCCCTCCTCCCTCCTCCCTCCTCCCTGTTGTTTCAGTGCTCTTCTCCATCGCCGCAGTCCCCGCCGCGGTCCTGATACGCCCCGCGCTCGGAATCCTCCCCGGCGAGACGCTCTCGATTCCGCTCCTGCTGCTCGCGACCTTCGTGGTCGTGCTCCTACCTGCAGCATCCCATGGCGCTCTTTTCGTCACCGCCGCAGGAAACCGGACACAGGGCATCGGTTCCGCCTATCTCTGGGAGGGTGTCGGAACGGCTTTGGCCGGACTTGTCTGCTTCCTCCTGCTGAGCCGTCTGCCCTCGTTGTCGCTGGTGGCGTTGTCGGCGCTGCCCCTGGTCGCGGCTGAACTTGGGCGCGGGCTGACACGGAAGAGATGGTCAGTACTGGCACTCGGACTTGCAACCCTTGCCTCGCTGGTACTGCTCGTGTTCGGGCTGCCTGTCGAGAAGCTCGCCTGGGCCGCGGCCTGGAAGGGTCAGCGGGTCGTTGCGATTGCCAATTCACCCTATGGCAAGATCGTTCGCCTCGAACGTGAAGGTCAGCAGCTCGTTCTCTACGACGGTCTGCCGGTCCTGACCGTACCCCAGAATCAGATCGAGCGTGTCGAGGAGACCAGTCTGCTGCCCCTCCTGACGCACCCCGCTCCCCGCCGCGTGCTCGCGCTCGGCAGCGACCTCGCGATACCGGCCGCGATTGCCCGCTTCCTTCGCGACGTCAAGGTCACAACCGTCCAACTCGACCCCCTCCTCGCCCGCACGTCCCTGGCGGCCCTTTCTTCCGGTTCTTCATTCAGCTTTCACAACTCATCGCTCATCACTTCCAGTCACGACTCCTCTCTCCTCCCTCCTCCCTTCTCCCTGATTACCGCCGACCCAGTTTCCTACATCCGCACTACCGCAGACTCATTCGACTGCATCATCGTGACCGACGACGCGCCCTCGAGTCTCGTTTCGAGTCGCCTGTTCTCGTCCGAATTCTACCGGCTCTGCCGCTCGCGCCTCGCACCCGGCGGCCTGCTCGCCACAGCCGCGCCGGGTAATCCGACCGGGCCCTCTCCCGACGTCATCGCGCTGCTCTCGGTTAGGTTCGTAACGCTGAGAACCGCCTTCGAGAATGTCCTGCCGGTCGCTGCCGACTTCCCGCTCGTCCTCGCCTCCGACCGACCCTTAACCCTCACGGCTGAGAGTGTCGTTGCCCGCCTCCCACATCTCGCTGAGTCGCCGAAACTCTTAGACTCAGGCTACGTCACGAGCCTGCTCGACCCCTTCCGCCGGCAGACAATGGCGTCCTTTCTCTCCCCCCACCCCGCACCCCCCGCCCTTCGTCCCTCTTCTCTCGCCCTGCCCCGCGAGTTGTTCCTGAATATGGTGAGGCAGAACCGTCTCGTCTCCCCGGCATTCGGCGCTCTGTATGCGCGGCTGGGCTCACTGTCAATCGTTGACCGTCTGTCGTTCATCGTTCTTCTGCTCGGCGCAACGCTGCTTGCAGTCGGCCTGGTCGGCACTCTCTTCCGCGGTCGCTCCTTCAGCCGTGGGTTCGCGATCCTGACTTCCGGCTTCTCGGGCGCGTCCGTCTCGTCGCTCCTCATTTTCGCCTGGCAGGTCCGCTTCGGCTCGGTCTTCTCCGGCATCGCCCTGCTGGTTGCCGGGTTCATGCTCGGCTCCGTGCTCGGCGCCGGACTGGGTACGCGTCGCCTCCGCGTCCCTCGTCCTTCGTCCCTCGCGCTGTCGTTTGTCGTTTCGGACGTCGCACTTGCGTTCTGTGCCGCGGCAGTTCTGGCTCTGACGCGCGGCGGTCCGCACCTTGTACTCCTCGTGACCAACTTGCTCGCCGGCGCCTGCCTCGGGTTCCAGTTCGCGGTCGCAGGCAGCTTCCCCGCTGCAGGTCACTCGCCGGTCGCCGCCCGCCGTACTGCCGGCGTCCTGACCGCGCTCGACCTTGCCGGTGGCTGCCTCGGCGGAATACTGACCGCGCTGGTGCTGGTGCCGGTTCTCGGCATCGACGCGGCGGCGCTGTGTGCCGGCGCGGTCAAGCTTGCCAGCGCCGCCGTTCAGTTGACGCCGAGCCGACGCGTGTCATAGCCCGATTTGACTCCCTGCCGGTCGCCCCGTACAATTGCCCCGTGAGATTTCCTCTGATTCTGGTCTTCTGCGTTCTTCTTGCGACGACGGCTGCCCAGGCCCAGCCAACCTCCACCACGGGCACAGGCGCTGCGTCGAGTCCGACCGCAATGAGCGGCTCGCAGATCCTCAAGCTGCCCGGCGTCGAGAGCCCTATCATCTCCGACCAGTACTACCTCGCGCCCGGCGACCGGCTGCTCGTTACGATCCAGGGCAGCGTCACCTACTCATATGAAACTGTGGTGACGTACGAAGGCAAGGTCAACATCAGCATCCCGGTAGGCAAGAACCAGCAGGAAATAGTCGACGTCGTTCTGGTTTCGGGCCAGACTCTGGCCGGAGCGCAGGATACGCTCTCAGTGGTCATGGGTCGCCTCTTCAAGTCGGCCAGAGTCAAGCTGACCCTGACCGGCCTGCGGTCAAGCATCGTGTTCGTGACCGGCGAGGTCAAGAACCCGGGAGCGTACGACGCTCTTCCGGTAGAGCGCGTCTCGCAGATCATCACTCGTGCCGGCGGCATCGCGCCACTCGGCACTCGAACCCGCATCAAGCTTATCCGGGGCGGCACCGTCCGCTCCATCGTCGACATCGAGCGGTTCGAGGTATATGGCGATCTGAACGCGAACCCCTACGTGCAGTCGGGCGACGTCATCCAGATACCCACGGTGGAAGGCCTGGTCACAGTAAGAGGAGCGGTTTTCGGCCGGGGTGAGTCCCGCTTGAGCGCTCCCACGACCGATGCCCCGGATGTGGCGCGAGAGCGGACAGGCGAAGGTATCTATGAACTGATGCCGGGCACGCGGGTGTCCGACGTAATCACCCAGGCCGGCGGCATCACACCGTGGGCCGACCTCTCGCACAGCTACATCGACCGACTGGTGGTGGGTGGCGGCGGCGAGCGCAAGCGGATACCGGTCGACCTCCGCCGCATCATCTTCGAGCGGGACTCCACGAGCGACATCGACATGGCCAACTTCGACATCGTAGTCGTACCGGCAGTCGACACGCTGGTCTATGTCGAGGGTGAGGTGACCGAGCCCGGTGCCTTTCCTTTCTATCCCGGACTGCGGGCAAGCCACTACGTGGGACAGGCCGGTGGCCCCACACTCAACGGCCGAGCGGGCTCGGTGTATGTGATGCGGGCAGGTGTGCGCCTGCCTAGTCACACCGATCCGGTCGTGGAACCGGGTGACATCGTCGTTATGCCGCGTATTGCGGTCAAGTGGTGGCAGGACTACGTAACGATAGCGAGTGCGGTCGCGGTACCGATTGCTTCGCTCCTGGTTACCATAGCCCTCACCAGTAGAGCTTCGGGTCAATAATTGCGACCAACGCCCAGCTCCTCAGCTGGGCGTTGGTCCCTACGGAGCAAGGGCTCAGCGGTATCGCGCGATTTTGGCCAGACGTCGTTTGTGCCTGCCGCCTGCGAACTTGGTCGCAAGCCACGTACCGACAATCCGCCGGGCCAGTGTACCCGCGATGACATCGGCCCCGATGCAGAGTACGTTCGAGTCGTTGTGCCCGCGCGCAAGCCGGGCCAGGCGTACGCTGCCAACCAGAGCCGCCCGCACCCCGTGCACCTTGTTGGCGGCAATCGACATGCCGATGCCGGTCGAGCAGATCAGGATGCCACGGTCAGCCTCGTGCCCGGCCACGGCATCGGCGACCTTGAAAGCGTAGTCGGGATAGTCCACACGGCCAGCGCCGTCCGTGCCAAGATCGACCGCCTCGTGGCCGCGCGCGGCCAGCCATTGCTTCAGCTCTTCCTTGAGCCGGAACCCGCGATGGTCAGCGCCGAGCGCGATCTTCACTTCACGAACCTCAGCCAGCCGTACTTGTCCGGCTTCTTTCCGTCAATGATCGCGAAGAACTCCTGCTGCAGCTGCTTGGTAATCGGCCCGCACTTGCCCGCGCCGATGGTTATCTTGTCGACCGAGCGGATCGGCGTTACTTCGGCCGCGCTGCCGGTGAAGAAGACCTCGTCGGCGATGTACAGGAACTCGCGTAGCATCATCGTCTCCTTGAGCTCGTAGCCCAGGTCACGGGCGAGGGTGATAACCGTGGCGCGAGTGATACCTGGGAGGATGGTCGCGTGCAGCGGCGGCGTGTGGATCAACCCATCCTTGATGACGAACAGATTCTCGCCCGAGCCCTCGGACAGGAAGCCGTTGACGTCAAGCGCGATGCCTTCGACGAAACCATACTTGATGGCCTCCATCTTGATCAGCTGCGAGTTCATGTAGTTGGCGCAGGTCTTCGACATCGCCGGGAACGTATTCGGCGCCATTCGGTTCCACGACGAGACCATCACGTCCACGCCCTGTTCGAGCGCTTCGGGCCCCAGGTACTTGCCCCAGTACCAAGTGATGAGGGCAATGTCCACCGGGCAGTTGAACGGATTGACCCCGAGTTCGTTGTACCCGCGATAGACAATCGGCCGGACATAGCACTCCTCGTGTCCGTTCTTCTGGACAAGTTCGACCATTGCCTGGTTGACCTGCTCCTTGGTGAACGGAATGTCCATCCGGTAGATCTTTGCCGAGTTGAACAGCCTGTCGGTGTGCTCCTTCTGTCGGAAAATCGCGGGCCCCTTGGGCGTCTTGTAGCAGCGGATGCCCTCGAACACACCAGAACCATAGTGGATGACGTGCGAACAGATGTGGATGTTCGCATCGGCCCACGGCACGTACTTGCCGTTTATCCAAACGTACTTCGACTTCGTCTCTTCAAGACCCATGGTACCTCCTGCTTAAGCAAAAGCGGGGCCGTCGGCCCCGCCGTACGCAATCCATGTCGAGAATCAGCAGCAACGCCACTTTCAAAACCTGTCGCGCAAGCCCATGCATGCCGGCGAAGGGAGTCGAACCCCTGACACTCGGATTATGATTCCGATGCTCTACCAACTGAGCTACGCCGGCGGGATGTTCATTCTAGCCGGGCGGCCACGACTGTCAAACCCAACCAGCCGCGGTGCGGAGCGGCAGCGATAATATCACAGGGTTTTGCCGCGGCGAAGACGCGATGCGGACGGAAGTGGGCGGACAACATCCGGCAGCCCTCGGGCGCCTGCTGAACTCTCAGAATCGCCTCACCAACCGCACGAGGAGTACCTGTCGAAGTCACGGTCAGATTCACTACGACAGTCACCTCAAAGGTCATCCAGCAAATCGCCGTCGCGGCGATCCTCGCAACCACCACGCAGACCACGATGCAAACGACGCCCGGAACCGCGATTCCAGTCCCCCTCCAAATCGCACGCAGAATCGCAGCCGGAGCCACGGTAGAAACCAGCTTCCGGACCCCGGTTCAAGTGACCATGAGAGCGCCCTTCCGAACCACCACGCGAACCGTTCCGGGAACGGTTCCCCCCGCGGTTCGCGGAGGGCCGGTTCCGGCGGGCTCAGCCGCGCATAACATCGCTTCTTTCAATTACTTAAGTGTCTCCCGGCACGCAAAGCTGCGCCCACTGTGGCCCGACGGCAGCTCTATGGGGCTTCGCGCCCGGAAAACCGCCGGTCCGGGTGTCCAAACCTGACAACCCGGCCAGCCCGACCTCAGGCGCCCGGCGCCGGCAGGGCCTTTATTAGGGACACTTCCCCTATTTCCCCGCGGTCAAGCGCGGCCTGCCCGGCTTCCTGACGCCTATCTCTCGGTTCAGGCGTGACTCCAGCTTCGCAAGGAAGGCAGTGTCTCCCAGCGGTCGTCCGGTCCCGGCACTCCGCCGTATCTCCGATACCAGTTCCTCAGGCTCGTCTCTCAGGTAGCTGCGGTACTTCCGTACCCGCAGTTCCTCAAGCAGCCAGTCGGGTTCGTTCAAGAGCGCATCTGCCTCATCGGTGATGTGGTGTCGGACGCTCGACCACTGATACTCCCAGGCCTGCTCGACCAGCTTCGCCCGGACCGGGTTACGGTCGACGTACCGCAGCACCGGCCAGAGGTACTCGTCCTTGTCTACCGGGCAGGAGAAGAACCGGTTCTGCCAGAGCCGGCCGCTCTGTCCCTGCCTGCGGTTGACGTGCTGGGTATAGACCAGGTTCGTACCGGCAAAGCATCGCGCCAGTGAGTCGGGTTCGTGCGGCACCACCAGGACGTGCATGTGGTTATCCATCAGGCAGTAGCCCCAGATGTCAACCGCGTACTTCCTTCGGTACTGAGCCTGCGTCCAGAGGTAGAACCGCTTGTCGTCGTCGCTGAAGAAGACCTGCTCTCTGTTGTTGCCGCGTTGGGTGACGTGGTGCGGCAAGCCCACCGCAACTACACGAGCTATCCTTGGCATGCCCAAAGCCTAGTCACTGAACCCGAAGGGATCAATAAATATGGGAAGTGTCCCTCTTTTTCC
>JAFGRF010000016.1 GCA_016935295.1 Caldifarciminota bacterium
CTTGGCCGTGAACAGGCCCAGGGTACCGAGTTTCTTGGACTCGGCCGGTGTCAGTCCCTGGCGGCTGACCAGTTGTTCGTTCTCCAGTTGCTCGCGAACCGCGCTCAAGAGCTTCTGTTCTTTCTGCTCGTCGCCCGTCAGCTTGTGCCGTTTCTTTTCAGTCTCGGCAATCCGTTCGAGCCGGTTTTCGACTACGGCGAGGTCGCGCAGCAGGAGCTCGGTGCGGATGGTTTCGAGCTGGTGGGCCGGGGTCTCGCAGTTCGCGGGCCAGGCGACCGCGGGAGTGTCGAAGGCGCGCACCACGCAGAGCAGGGCGTCGGAGTTCTGAATGAACTGCATCACCCGGCTCTTCTCGCCTGGCGTCGCCTCGATGTCGAAGCCGGGCATGTCCGTGAATGTCAGGCTGGCCTGCGTGACCTTCTTCGGGTTGAAGATGGAGGCAAGCTCGTCCACCCGCGGATCGTGAACGAGCGCGGTACCGGTAACGCCGTCCTTGCGACGTGTCGCGGGGTCGAGTTGCATGCCGGTCAGCAACGTGAAGAGCGTCGTCTTGCCGCTGGCCGACAGGCCGAATACGCCAATCTTCATCGAACGTATCTCGCTTTCTTTGCGGTCAGTTGTCTTCTATGCGGGTTTCCGCCTGCCGGGTCCGGTTCGGTCACCGGCGCAGGCAGAGCGCGGGAAGTATAGCAGAAAGTAGGAAGTGGTCAAGTGGCGAGGAGTCGGTCGAGGAGTCGGTCGAAGTCGGATGTCAGAAGTCAGATGTGAACAGGAAAAGGGATCAAGGGATCGAGGGCCAAGCCTTGGCGTTCTTGGCGGTTTCACAATCCGGGCTTGGGACACGATCCGAAACCTCTGCGGTTTCGGTCATGTCCCCGCCCTTGCGGAATCTTGGTGTCTTTGCGGTGTGATTCCAGCCTCGCTTTCTTGATTCCTTGGCAGACGCGGCTAGACTCGGGCATGCAGCGTACCTTGGCAGCAGACATCCCCAAGCACATCGGTGAAGACGTCAAGCTCGTCGGCTGGCTCTTCCAGGTCCGTGAACTCGGTTCGATCTCCTTTGTCGTGGTCAGGGATCGGACCGGCACGGCCCAGGCGGTGATTCTCGACCCGTCCCAGCACGACCTTTCGCAACTGAAGCGCGAGAGTCTGGTGGAGGTCTACGGCACGGTGAAGGCCGAGCCGCAGGCCAGTCGCGGGGCCGAACTGCTTTTCAAGCAGGTGAAGGTCCTCTCCGAGCCGGTGGCGGAACTGCCGTTCGAGGTGAACCGCTCCAAGAAGAAGCTGAACCTGAAGATCGATTCGGTACTCGACCATCGGGCGTTCAGCCTGCGCAACCCGGAGATATCGGCGCCGTTCAAGGTCCAGGCGGAAATCGTGCGGACATTCTCCGACTACTTGCGGGGACTCGGCTTCACCGAAGTCCACACCTCCAAGATTGTCTCAGCCGGGACCGAAGGTGGAACCGCGCTCTTTCCCATCAAGTACTTCGAGCAGACCGCCTACCTGGCCCAGAGCCCGCAGTTCTACAAGCAGATGCTCGTAGGGGCCGGGTTCGAGCGGGTGTTCGAAACCGGCTTCGTGTACCGAGCCGAGGACCACGCGACGTCGCGACACATAAATGAATACCTGTCGCTTGACTTCGAGATGGGGTTCATCGATGCCTACACCGATGTGATTGACGTCGAGCGCGGCTTCCTCAAGCAGATGGTCGAGAACATCGGCAAGGCCTGCGCTGACGAGTTGGCTCTGCTCAAGTGTGAACTGCCCAAGACCGGGGATATCCCCGAAATCCCTCTCAAGGACGCGCTTGCCATACTCGCGAGGGACTACAAGCGCGATATCAAGGACATGGTCGACCTCGACCCGGAGGGAGAGCGGCAGATTTGCGACTACGCCCTGAAGACACACGGCAGCGAGTTCGTGTTCATCAGCCGCTACCCGCGCAGGGCGCGGCCGTTCTACACGATGCCGGACCCTGACGATGAGGAGTCGACGCTCGGGTTTGACTGCCTGTTCCGCGGCCTCGAGGTGACGACCGGGGGCCAGCGGATCCACGACTACAACATGCTCGTGGACAGCATCAAGCGCATCGGTGGCGACCCGGTGAACTTCGACTTCTACCTTGAGATATTCCGGTACGCGATGCCGCCGCACGGCGGGCTCGCCATCGGGGCAGAGCGGATGACCCAGCAGATCCTGAACCTGGGAAATGTGCGCGAGGCGAGCTTCTTTCCGCGCGACCGGTTCCGGCTGACGCCGTAGGAACCGGATTCCACCACAAAGACACCAAGACACGAAGTCGGGTTCGAAGCCGACTCCCGAATGCTGACTTTCTGGCGTGACGCTTGACGCCAGGCAACGGGCACGGTGCGTTGAGCGCAAAGCGCTCCTGCGATTGACTGCCTCGCCCCCTTCGCCTACAATTATACGTTGGTCGGTAACATCCGAAGACAGGAGAATAGCGTTATGAGAATATTCGCAGGGCTATGTGCCCTTTTTGTTCTTTCCCTGGCGATTTCGATGCCCGAGGCCGGTTCGACTCCGCCCGAGGCCGTTCCGTTTGCCGCCGCGCGCAAAGTCGCTTTGAACATGGCGGCGAGCGAGTTCCCGGGCGCGAAGCTCGGCACCGCGATTCCCTACGTTGACGAGGACGGCAACACGGTCGCCTGGATGTTCCACTTCCGTACCGACGGCAAGCGGTTCCCAGGCTACGACCAGGTCGCGGCTGACGTGCAGGCCGAGCGGCAGACCCTGACCGTGAACACCGACATCTCGCGCTGGCGGTCGAAGTACGCCCACATCCTGGTGTCGGCGCGGCGGGACCGGGCTCCGATCATCCGCTTCGGCTACGGCACTTCCGAGTACTACGCGATCGCGGCCAAGGCGCAGGCGCGCGCTGAGAAGACGCTCGGGTCCGATGTCCGGTTGTCGCGCGTATACTTCGTAAGTCCCTCAACCTACCTTGAGTTTACGGACAAGGCCGGGCGGAGCACGGTGATGAGCGAGCACTTCGAACGGACCTGGGATTCGCGCGCCGCCTTCACCGGCTACGTGACCGACGTGCGGGCACAGCTCCGAGAGCAGTGCCCGGGTGAGGAAGAGGCGGCCGCCAAGTACGAGAACAGCAGGTGGGACCACGTTTTCGACCCCAAGACGGCCAGCCTCAGCGAGGCGTTCGTGCCGAACCACGAGCTCGCCCCCTTCTATGACTGGAGCTACGGGTGCACCCCGACTTCGGGCGCAATGGTCTGCGGCTACGTGGACCGGTTCCAGAAGTCGGGCCGACTGGTGCAGTGGTTCTTCCAGCGCTTCGACGACGTTGAGGGCGAGACCGACTGGCAGATTCCCTATGTCCAGCGCGAGTGCGCGATTGAGATGCACACCGACACATCCTACGGCGGGACCAACTTCTTCAACATCTCCAACGGTCTGTTCCAGGTCGGATACAGCCACGGCTACACCGCCTGGTCCGTAACCAACACGACGGGCTACAGCGGCAATGACTGGGCCTGGTCAACCATCACGTCCCAGGTCAATGCCGGCCATGCGATGATCTGGTCGGCGGGCTGGGAGAGCCACTCGCTTGCCTGCTTCGGATACCGTACCGGTGACAAGTACGTGTATGTCCACAACACTTGGTGGGCGCCGGGTGAGTGGTGGGCGCACTCGGGCGGCGGCCAGTCGCACGTCGCCGCGGTGACGCCGGACGCGGGAGACGTGCACAATCTCCGTCTGACCTACCCGCTCGGCGATACCCTGTACAACCACACCGGTTCAGGCGAGGTGCTCTACGTGGGCGATACCGTTCGCATCACCTGGGAGAGCGGAACGCCCGCGACGACCGTGGATATCGATATTTCGACCGATGGCGGGCACAACTGGGAGAGCGCGGCCGCGGGCGTTGCCGACAGCGGCGCCTTTCACTGGTATATCCCGCCATCCATCCCGACCTGCGATTCGGTGCGGCTGCGTCTGTTCCAGTACAACGGCTCGACGCTGACGTCGGCCGACGGGACGATCGGCTGTTTCCACACCCTGCGCGAGCCGCTTCCGCCGCCGCAGATTGCTCCGCCCAACGGGCTGCCGATACAATCCGATGACCTCCCGGTCGTGCTCGTGGTAGATTCGGCCAAGGCTGCCTGCGACAGCATCCACTTCAAGCTGGTGCAGGGGGTCGACACGCTGGCCGAACAGAAAGGCGCGCTGGCGCACTTCCTGCTGCCGGACTCGATGTTTCTGTACAACAAGATATACAAGTGGATTGTCCGGGGGTACAACCAGTGGGGCTGGGGGTCGTGGAGCACGGCCTGGTCGTTCCGCGTCATTCAGAGCGGAATCGAGGATGCGAATCCGGTTCCGGCTGCGCCCGCGTTCTCGGTGCCCGCAGTCAGCCGCCTCGCGAGCGGCGGCGTGCAGTTCGACGTGCGCGCGGCAGCGCCGGGCAGCAGGATGGTCGTGTACGACGCGCTCGGCAACGTGGTCCGGGAACTCGCGGTGGCGCAGCCGGGCAGGCTGGCCTGGGACACGAAGGATGAGACCGGGAAGAAGGTCGCGGCCGGGTTCTACTTCGTGCGTCTCGCCGGCAGCGAGAGCCGGCCGACCAGCAAGCTGGTCCTGCTCGACTAGCAGTTCGCCTCGAACTTGCCGCCCCGGCTTCCCGGCCGGGGCGGCGCATCTCGTGGGCCCCGGGGCGGTCACATGGCCCAGGACTTCGGCCGCCGATGCACGCCGGCCAACGCGGATGGGGCCGGGTCTCGGGACCGTAGTTGCGTCTATCCGTCCATCCGTGGCTAGCGGCAGGTCCCGGTTTGTGGTTCCCGGTTCATGGACCCGGTAACTCCCAATTCTGGTCTATCCGAGTCTCATCTGCGTCCATCTGCGTGCATCGGCGGTTGACTCCCGAGAGACCCTTCGATTCCGCTCAGGGCGACACATCCGTGTCGTCTGTGCAATCTGCGGAATCTGTGGATGCCCGATCCTGGATTCTGCCTTCTGGTTTCTGAATTCTGGATTGTCCGGGTCCGAAATCTGTATTCATCCGTGTCCATCTGTGGTTGTTCTCTGTGGTCGAATTCCGGAATCAGTTACCCCGAGCGTGCTTGACTTGAGAGGGGCCAGCGTTATCCTCACCTTGACCCTGGCTCGACAATGAGCGACCCAACTGAGGCGGAACAGAAGCTGCAGGCCTTGCGTGCGCAGGTGGCGTCGGCTCCGACGCCGGCCGAGCGCGCCAAGGCCGGCATGCGGCTCGTGGAGGAACTCTGGCTCAGCGACCCGGCTGCCGCGACGCCCCTGCTGGAACGGCTTGTTGGCGAAGCAGAGGCGGCCGGGGACAGGAAGACGTGGGGAAGGGCCGTGACCATGCTCAGCGAACTGCTGCGCAATGCCGGCGACCTTGAAGGCAGCGAGCGGTACGCGGATTTGGCACTCAAGGACGCGGATGCCACCGGCGACCTGCAGGGCCGTGGCTGCGCGCTCAATCTTGTCGGCATGATACACCAGGAACGCGGCGAGTTTGGGCCCGCGCTCAGGTGTTTCGAGGAATTCCTGCAGATCAGCCGGCAGATCGGATTCAGGCGCGGGGAAGACACTGCTCTGAACCAGCTCGCGGGCGTCTACGGGCTGCAGGGCGACATGGCGAAGGCCCTGGCCTGCTATCGAGAGGCCCTGGAACTCAGCACCAGGGCAGGCGACTCACACGGACGGGCGATTCACACGCACAACATCGGTTGGACGCTCGAGGCGATGGGCCGCTGGGCCGAAGCCACTGAGCATTTCCATCGGGCGATTGCGCTCTCGGAGGAGCACGGCTACCACGACCAGTTGCTGACTGCCCGCATGGAGCTGGGCGAGCTATCGCTCAAGCGGTCGGACCACGAGAACGCAGTGCGCATGTTCATGGCGGTCATCGAGGCGGAACATGAAACGAAGAGCTCAGGTCGTCTGCTCAGGGATGCACTCTCCAACCTCGGCTGGACGTTCTTTCGGAGCGGGGACCTGGCACGGGCCGAAGAGACTCTGGACGAAGCTGCGCAACTGGTCGAGGCTGCGGAAGACCGCCACCATCTCGCGGCGGTCGGCCTGCGCCGGGCCGAATTGGCCCTGGCCCGGGGAAGGCTTGATGCGGCCGCCGCCCTGCTCGCGCAAGCCTCACGCCACGCGGCAGACCTGAGTTTGCGGAAAGAACAGGGCGAGGCGCTGCGCGTTGAAGCGCTGCTCGCCGCGGCCCGCGGTCAGGCAGACCCGGCCCTCGATTTCTTTGCCATGTCCGGGACTGCGCTTGAGCCGCTCGGCGACACCTACGAACTGGCCCTGACCCGGCTGCAGCATGCCCGCCTTCTCATCGACCGGGACCGTGCAGAGGAAGCCTTGCCACTGCTTCAGACCTCCTCCCGGACGTTCCGCCGACTCGCAGTTGTAGCCGAGGCCGAAGAAGCGAACCGGTTGCTGTATCGGCTGGAGGTGCAAACCAACAGCGATTCCGCCCTGCTCCAGAGGTTTCTCAGCATTACCGCGCTCGACCTTACGCCGGAGCGCTTCGCGGAACTTGCGCTCGGCATTCTCTGCGACAACTTCCGGTTCGAACAGGGCGCGGTGCTGGTCCACGGCCGGCCCGTGGCGCTGAGCGGCCGACCGGACCTGGGCGAGGTGCCCGCAGACCGCACCAGGCTGCTGCAGAACGACCTTGTCCTGTTGCTGCCGATCAGCCCGGGATAGCCGTCATCTGGGCTGTGTCTGGCTCAGGCGAGCCCTGCCGGCAACGACACGGGTCGAGCCCGGCCTGCTCGAGCTCGTCTCCCGCATGCTGGCGCCGCCGCTTGCCAGGCTGGCCGAACTCGAAACGATCGAGACCGAGCGTGCCGCGGAAGTTCCCGGGCTGCAATACCACGGCTACGTGGGACGGAACCGCGAGGTAGTCGAACTGATGAACCTCGTGCCGCGCGTGGCCGCAGCCGATGTACCGGTGCTGGTGCGCGGCGAGAGCGGCTCGGGCAAGGAACTCATCGCCCGGGCCCTGCACGAATCCGGCCCCCGTGCCGACAAGCCGTTCCTCTCGGTCAACTGCGCGGCCGTACCCGAGAGCCTGCTCGAGGCCGAGTTCTTCGGGGTCGAGGAAGGCGCGGCCACCGGAGTGACGTCGCGGCGCGGTAAGTTCGAGCTGGCAGGCAAGGGTACGATTTTCCTGGATGAGATCGGAGACATGAGCCCGGCCCTGCAGGCCAAGCTGCTCCGGGCCATCGAAGAAGGAGTGGTTACGCGCGTGGGCGGGTCCCGGGAGACCAAGGTCGAGGTCCGGGTCATAGCCGCGACGAACATGGACCTGGAGTCTCGTGAGCGCCAGGGTCTGTTCCGGCGCGACCTGCTTTACCGCCTGAACACAGTCCAGTTCTCGCTGCCGCCACTCCGCGAGCGACGGGAGGACATACCGGCCCTGACCCAGTACTTCATCGCCCGCAGTGCACAGAAGTACAACCGCAGCGTGCATCGAGCCAGCGGCGAAGTGCTCGCGCTGTTCTCCGGCTACTCCTGGCCCGGGAACATCAGGCAACTCCAGCATGCAGTAGAGCGAGCCGTGATACTCGCCCCCGGTGAAACCCTCCAACTCACCGACCTGCCGCTTGAACTCAGACAGGCGCAGGTGCGGTTGACCGAGCAGCCGATTGCGGTTACGCGCAGCGTTCGCAAGAAGGTAGCGGACGACGCTGAACGGACCATGGTCACCGAGGCGCTCGAACGGGCCCAAGGCAACGCCACCGAGGCGGCCAGACTGGCCGGGTACAGCCGGGCCCAGTTCTACCGCCTGCTTCGCAAGCACAACACCAGAAGATAGAGAGGAGACGACCGCTGCTGCTTCGCTGCAGCGGTCGTAGCTCGGGCCAAAGTCCCGCTGGTCAGGCGCCGGACTCGGTCTGAGCCGACCGCTTGTACTCGCGCGGCAATGCTACAGATTCTCCGTACTTCGGCCTCTAGTAACCGCGGGGACTGTGCCGCAGAGGCCAGATACAGTCTCTTCCGATGAGATTCAGTCTCATTTACGAGACGCAGACCTTGGATTGCGTAAAACTCTAACCTACAGATAGTTAGAGTAGAATCTCGGCTTCCTTGGGTCTCATTAATGAGACTCTGAAGCTGGCCATAGATTCGTCCTACTCTCCTATATATCTATAAATCAACCACTTACAAATACGCCACAATTGGCATGTTTGCTGCATTGATGGCCATCGGGTGGAAAGACTGACGCGGAAGGTTCGGGCTGGTTCGGGCTGCAAGCCGACGTGCCTGCGCGTCGCCTGATGTGACGCGGTTTTTGGTGGGAGATTTAGAGAAGCCTCCTGTTTGTGGATACCAAGGGGTGCGGAGCATATTCGCACCCCTTGAGATGTGACCGCTGAGAATGGAGTTGCGATGTGCGTTTGCCTGGAACGTCGGATATGCGAAGAAGAGACGAGATGCACGATGCCGTTGCGTACCAAGGACTACGTTGACGTGGCTGCCAAAGCCCGGGAGTTGGGCTGCCGGGCTCCGGTCGGAATCGCCCTGCTGCCCGGCAACTTCGCTACTGCGGCCGGCGCAGCAGAGCTCCGTTACCATGAGGCCGCGCCCGACGTGCGTTCGGCCTGGCGGAGCGTCGGGCTGATCGACGCCGGGCCCAATCTTATGCTGGAGCAGACATTGGCGCGCGGCGCTGATGC